>NZ_DLJW01000084.1:0-49640 GCF_002477705.1 Stenotrophomonas sp. UBA7606
GTGATGCTGCTGTTGCTGGGTACCTTCATGGACCTGGCACCGATGATCCTGATCTGCACGCCGATCTTCCTGCCGGTGGCCAAGGCCTATGGCATCGACCCGATCCACTTCGGCCTGGTGCTGGTGCTGACCGGTGGCCTGGGCCTGGTCACGCCGCCGGTGGGCTCGGTGCTGTTCATCGGCACCGCCATCGGCAAGATCAGCGTGGCCGAGAGCATGAAGACGATCTGGCCGTTCTGGCTGGCCGGCCTGGCCGTGCTGCTGGCGGTGACCTTCTTCCCGGGCATGTCGTTGTGGTTGCCCACCCTGCTGCGTAGTTGATGGATACCGGCGTGGGCGGGCCCGGCCTGCCCACGCCCTGGATACCGCGACGGCGCCTGCGCCGGTCGCCTTCACTGTGGAGATGATGATGAACGTGACCCGTACCCTGGCCGCGCTGGCCACCGCATGCCTGCTGGCAGCCGCACCGGCCTGGGCGGCCGACGCACCGGTCCTCGCCAAGCGCGGCATCGAGCACCAGCGCATGGCCGACCTGGGCAATGGCAGCTACCTCAACCCGGTCCTGGCCGGCGATCACCCGGACCCGTCGGTGCTCAAGGACGGTGACGATTACTACCTCACCCTGTCCTCGTTCGATGCCTACCCGGGTCTGCCGATCTGGCACTCGCGCGATCTGGTCAACTGGCAGCCGCTGGGCCACGCCATCACCACCAATGTCGGTGCGATCTGGGCGCCGGACATCATCAAGCACAAGGGTCGCTACTTCATCTACTTCCCGGCCCGCACCGCCGAGGCGCGCAGCAACTTCGTGGTCTGGGCCGACGACATCAAGGGCCCGTGGAGCGAGCCCATCGACATGGGCCTGGCCGGCTACATCGACCCCGGCCATGCCGTGGGCGAGGACGGCAAGCGCTACCTGTTCCTGTCCGGTGGCGACTATGTACAGATCAGCGACGACGGCCTGAGCGTGGTGGGCACGCCCAGGCATGTCTATGACGGCTGGCGTTACCCGGAAAGCTGGGACGTGGAGGCCTACGCCCAGGAAGGCCCGAAGATCAGCCAGCGCAACGGCTGGTACTACATGACCACCGCCGTTGGCGGCACCGCCGGCCCGCCGACCGGGCACATGGTGATCACCGCGCGCTCGCGGTCGATCCATGGCCCGTGGGAAAACGCACCCAACAACCCCATCACCCGCACCGTGAATCGTGACGAGCCGTGGTGGTCGCGTGGCCACGCCACCCTGATCGAAGGTACCGATGGCCGCGCCTGGATGATGTACCACGGGTACGAGAACGGTTATTGGACGCTGGGCCGGCAGATGCTGCTGGAGCCGATCGAGTGGACCGACGATGGTTGGTTTGTCGCCAAGGGCGGCGACCTCGGCCAGCCGCTGGCCAAGCCGTCGGGCCAGGCCGTGGCGCATGGCATGGCGCTGTCCGATGACTTCAAGGGCGGCAAGCTGGGCCCGCAGTGGTCGTTCTTCAACCCGACCCGCGAGGAATACCAGCGCCTGTCCTTCGGCAGTGACGGCATGACCCTGCAGGGCAAGGGCAGCACCCCGCGCGATGCCTCGCCGCTGACCGCTATTGCCGGCGACGTGGCCTATGAGTTCGAGGTGGAGATGGACATCGAGCCGGGTGCCTTCGGCGGCGCCCTGCTGTTCTACAGCGACCGCCTGTATGCCGGCGTGGGCAGCAACGGCGAGCAGTTCATCCTGCACCGCTACGGCGAGGAGCGCCCCACCCGGCCCCAGCCCAGCGCCACCGGTGGCAAGCTGTGGCTGCGGGTGACCAACAACCGTCACATCCTCACCGTACACACGTCCAAGGATGGCAGCAGCTGGCAGAAGTACCCCGTTCAGATGGAAGTGTCCGGCTACCATCACAATGTGGCGGGGAAATTCCTTGCGCTGAAGCCGGCCATCTATGCCGCTGGCAATGGCAAGGTGCATTTCCGCCAGTTCCGCTACCGCGCGCTGGATTGAGCGCGGCCCGATAGAATGCACGTAATGAACGGTTTCAAGGACATGCCCTTGCGCAAGAAAGCCGACGCCGCCGCCACGCCCCAGTCGCTGGGGCGGCCCGCCACCATCAACGACATCGCGCGGCTGTCGGGGGTCTCCAAGAAGACGGTCTCGCGGATCATCAACAACTCGCCGCTGGTGCGCAAAGACACCCGCGACAAGGTTGAGGCCCTGATGCGCGAGGTCGGCTACACGCCCGACCCGCTGGCCCGCGGGCTGGCGTTCCGGCGCTCGTTCCTGATCGGCATGGTCTACGACAACCCCACCGCGCAATACGTGGTGGACATGCAGAACGGTGCACTGGACGCCCTGCGTGGCTCCAGCTTCGAGCTGGTGGTGCACCCCTGCGATACCCGCAGCCCGGGCTACATCGAGGGCGTGAAGCGCTTCGTGCAGCAGCAGAAGCTGCACGGCGTGATCCTGGTGCCGCGTGCCTCCGAAGACCAGGCGCTGGCCGACATGCTGGACGAGATCGGCTGCCGCTTCACCCGCATCGCCTCGCTGCCGCTGGATGAAACCTCGCAGATGGTGATCACCCACGACCGTGACGGTGCTGCCGAGGCGGCCGATTACCTGCTGTCGCTGGGCCACCGCGATATCGCCCTGATCACCGGCCCCACCGCTTACCGCTCGGCCCACGAGCGTACCGCCGGCTTCATCGATGCCCTGCAGCGGCGCGGCATCGAGCTGCCCAGCGAGCGCATCATCGAGGCCGGTTACACCTTTGAGTCCGGTGTGGCCGCGGCCGAGAAGCTGCTGCTGGGCAAGCAGCGGCCCACCGCCATCTTCACCGGTAACGACGAAATGGCGGCCGGCGTCTACAAGGTGGCCATGCGCGCCGGCATCAACATCCCGCGCGAGTTGTCGGTGGTCGGTTACGACGACAGCCCGCTGGCCTCGCGGCTGTGGCCATCGCTGACTTCGGTGCGTCGCAATACCCGTGACACCGGGAGAACAGCGGCTGCCATGCTGATCCAGCCGGAGGGCAAGAACGCCCTGCCCCTGGCCAGCGTGCGCCCGCATCTGATCGTGCGCGATTCCTGCCAGCCGCCGCAGGACTGAAGAAACCCAAGTTTTTGTTTTGCAAAGAAAACCGGATATCTTGCAGTGCAAAATGACACCGGTTTCCATAATTGGCTATCATCGCCCGGCAGGCCCGCACTGCAAACCTGGCGGGCCACTGGACAGATGTGTTGACCGGGCCTGACCCGGCGCCATCGCACCGCTGCGGCGCCAACCGCTGACAGCACCATCGAACTACCGCTCTGGGAGAGGAACAGCATGACGAATCCATTCAGTCTCGAAGGCAAGGTCGCCCTGGTAACCGGTGCCAATACCGGTCTGGGCCAGGGCATCGCGCTGGCGCTGGCCGCCGCCGGTGCCGACATTGCCGGCGCCGGCATCGTCCCGGCCGACGAGACCGCCGAGAAGGTGCGCGCACTGGGCCGCCGCTTCCTCAACATCGAAGCGAACCTGATCAGCATCGAGCCGGTTGAGCGTGTGGTTGCCGAAACCATTGCCGGCTTGGGTCGCCTGGACGTCCTGGTCAACAACGCCGGCCTGATCCGTCGCGCCGATGCCGTGGATTTCAGCGAGAAGGACTGGGACGACGTGATGAACGTCAACATCAAGTCCGCGTTCTTCATGAGCCAGGCCGCCGGCAAGCATTTCATCGCCCAGGGCAGCGGCAAGATCATCAACATCGCCTCGATGCTGTCCTTCCAGGGCGGCGTGCGGGTGCCGTCGTATACCGCTTCCAAGAGCGGCATCGCCGGCATCACCCGCCTGCTGGCCAATGAGTGGGCCGGCAAGGGCGTGACCATCAACGCCATCGCCCCGGGTTACATGGCCACCGACAACACCGCACAGCTGCGTGCTGACGAAGACCGCAACAAGGCGATCCTGGACCGCATTCCGGCCGGCCGCTGGGGCAAGCCGGAAGACCTGGGCGGCACCGCGGTGTTCCTGGCCTCGAGCGCGTCGGATTACGTCAACGGCGCGATCATTCCGGTCGATGGTGGCTGGTTGGCGCGTTAAGGATCGAAGGTGGTGAGGCGGAAGCTGAAAGGCAGGTACGAAGCGTAAAGCTGAAAAGCCAGAAGCGCCCTCACCCCTACCCCTCTCCCGCGTGCGGGAGAGGGGAAAGCAAGAGCCGAGGCAGGAGCAGAAGCAACAGCCGAAGCCGAAGCAACAGTCGAAGCAACAGCCGAAGCAAAGGCCAAAGCAAAGGCCAAAGCAAAGGCAGATGCAAAGGCAGATGCAAAGGCAGATGCAAAGGCAAAGGCAGATGCGACAGCCAAAGCGATAGCGAGCGCAGGCAGCCAAGCTGCAGTCGCGAGCAGCACAAATTTCCCTTCTCCCGCATGCGGGAGAAGGTGCCCCGACGGGGCGGATGAGGGGAGCTCTTGCTCCACCCCATCAACAACAACGTTTCCCCCTAATCGAGAGTCACGCAATGAAAATCGCATTGATGCAGGAGTTCAGCCAGGCCGCCAAGAACCCGGTGGTGCTGGAACAGCTCAACACCGTCGCCGCTGCACAGGGCCACGACGTGTTCAACGTCGGCATGGACGGTGACAACGATCACCGCCTGACCTACATCCACCTGGGCATCTGCGCAGCGCTGCTGCTCAACGCCAAGGCCGTGGACTTCGTGGTGGCCGGTTGCGGCACCGGGCAGGGCGCGATGATGTCGCTCAATGCATGGCCGGGCGTGTTCTGCGGCTACTGCATCGAGCCGACCGACGCCTTCCTGTTCGCCCAGGTCAACAGCGGCAATGCGCTGGCCCTGCCGTTCGCCAAGGGCTTTGGCTGGGGCGCGGAAATCAACATCCGCTACATCTTCGAGAAGGCATTTGCCGGTGAGCGCGGCCAGGGTTACCCGGCCGAGCGCAAGGAATCGCAGATGGCCAACGCCGGCATCCTGGCGCAGGTCAAGCAGGGCGCTTCGAAGGACTTCGTTGAAGGCCTGAAGTCCATCGACCAGGAACTGGTCAAGCAGGCTGTCGGCGGCGAGCGCTTCCAGAAGGCGTTCTTCGACAATGCCAAGGACGACGCCATCGTCGCTTACGTGAAGAGTGTGCTGGGCAAGTAAGCCCACGCATGCGGTAGCGCCCTTGCGGGCAGACAAGGGCGCCTGCGGGCGCCTTTGTTGTTTGCGGATATCGATGCACTCGACGACGCATTTGTAATGCCGGATACCGGCCCTTCTCCCCTTGCGGAATGACAACCCGGCAGGATTGCCGGGTTGCACGGCGAAGCCGCCCGCAGTGTGAGGCACATGGATGTGCCGAATGCAGGTGCCCCGAAGGGGCGGAAGAGGGAAGGCGTGCATCGCACGCATGCTTCCTGGTGCTGGAACCCATCAAGCCAGCGATCTTCGATCGCGTCTCCTCTCCCCCAACTCCTCCCCGCAAGGGGAAAGTGGTTTCAAGGCACACAGCAGAGCATGAAGATCCCAGCGCTTTTCCTCATCGTCCTTTGCGCTCTCTTTTCCAGCGCCCACGCCAACGAACCCACCCACCGCGTCTTCATCGCCGCAGACTCCACGGCAGCCAGCTATGGCCCGGAGCGTGCGCCACAAGCCGGCTGGGGCCAGGTGTTGCAGAGCTGGCTCGATGAAAGCCAATGGCAGGTACGCAACCACGCCGTCGGCGGCCGCAGCACCCGCAGCTTCATCAACGAAGGTCGGCTTGCCGCGATCGAAAAGGAATTGCAGCCCGGCGACGTGCTGCTGATCCAGTTCGGCCACAACGATGCCAAGCAGGAAGACGCCACGCGTTACACCGATCCGGACAGTGACTACCCGGCATTCCTCTCACGCTACATCGCCAGCGCACGCGCGAAAGGCGCAACGCCCATCCTGATCACGCCGGTGGCGCGCCTGCTCTATGACTTCGGTGCGCTGCTGGATACGCACGGCCGCTACACGCAGGCGATGAAGCAGGTGGCCACGGAACAGAACGTACAGCTGATCGACCTCAACGCCAGCTCGATGGCATGGATACGCGCGCTGGGCGAGCAGGGCGCCAAGCCCTATTTCATGTTCGTGCCCGAGCAGAACAAGGCTGACGGCACCCACTTCAGCGTGGCCGGCGCAACCGCGGTGGCGTGCCTGGTGATGCGTGGCTGGGTCGGGATCACGCCGCAGCTCAAACCCACGCTCAAGCGCGATATCGACTGCGGTGCGATAGGGGCAGGGCAGGGTGCGGTAGCCGCCACGCCCAGCGCCGCCGCCCCGGCGGTTGCCAGCGCAAAAGCGCAAGCCGGCAATACGCACGGCTCGCAGGTCATCCGCGAGCAGGACATCGGTCGCCAGCAACCGGGCCCACACGGCGGCGCCGGACCGACCACCGCCTACTCGTTCTTTGCCGACGTAAGCGATCTACCCTTCGTCATGCGCAAGCGCGTGCTGCACAAGGGCGCCGGCATCGGCCTGCATCCGCAGCACAAGGACGAGATCTATTACATCGTCAGCGGGCGTGGTCTGTACGTGCTTGATGGCACGCAGTACGAAGTCGGCCCGGGCCACGCCCTGCTGACCCGTAGCGGCAGCACCCACGCCCTGCAGCAGAGCGGCGAAGAGGACCTGGTGGTGATGCTGGCGTATCCGGCGGCAGCCGGCGCACGCTGAGCCTGTTCCGTATGGCCTTGGCGACAGGCAAGGTCGGATCTGCGGGACAGTTGACAGCCCTTCCTGCTGCCCGCAATGTGCCGCCCACAGGGGGGCACGTAGCGCGGATTCCGTCGGCAGTTGGCCGGGGATCGGGAAGGCTGCGGGCAAGTGATGCGGGCGCCGGCAGGTGCCATGTGCACGGCAACTCCTGCGGAATGCACCAAGGATGTTCCGTATCACTTCAAGGGAATGCTCATGAACAAGTTGACGGCAGTTGCCGTATCCGTTTTGTTGCTCAGTGCTGCGCCGGCACAGGCGCAGTCGATACCTGGCTGGAAGGCCTACCGTGCCCAGCAGACCGGGCAGCAGGCCGCGCCTGCGGCCAATGCCGGGCAGGCTCCGGCTGCACCACCGCAGGCGACCGACCCGCAGCCTGCAGCGCTGCCGCAGCCGGCTTACCAGACCGCTGCTGCGCCCTATGCCACGCGCCCGGCGCCCAAGCCGGCGCCGAATGGCGGGCTTTTCGTGGGTGTGCAGGGAGGCAGCGGCTGGGTCTATGAGGATGTCGACCAGCGTGCGGTAGCGGTCAGCGCCGGCTATCGCTGGCAGGCCGGTGACTACAGCCAGGTTGGTATCGAGCTGGGCGCTGGTCGGCTGGACGAAACCACCTGGCGCGACTACGGAATTCCCGAGGTCAAGTTCAACACCATCGGCGCCAACGCGCGCTTCAACTTCGGCAACAGCCCGTGGTTCGGTGTTGCCCGGTTGGGTTACTGGCATGCCCGTAGCCGGGACGGCTGGGACCGCAAGGTCACCGCCGACGGTGCCTACGGCAGTCTGGGCGTAGGCGTGGATCTGGGTCGCCACTTCAACCTGCAGCTGATGTACACCGGCTACACCTATGCGGTGGACAGCTACTACGGCGACGATGAGTACGACATCAATCGTGCCGACACTGTCACCCTCGGCGCCGAAGTCCGCTTCTGAGCACTGATGCCGGTGAAGGCCCAGGTGCCCGCACCGGTGGCGCAGGTCCTCAGGCCACTGCCCATGGCTCCTTCTCCAGGCGCAGGGCCAGGTAGTCGATCAGTGCCTGCACCCGCGCCGGCCGGTGCAGGCCGGGTGGGGTGATGATGTTCAGTGCCAGCGGCTCCACCTTCCAGTCGTCCAGCGCGGTCTGCAGCGTGCCGTCCCGCAGCTGTTCCCAGACCAGGAACTCCGGCTGCAGGGCCAGCCCCAGCCCGGCCTGCAGGGCGGCATCGAAGACCTCAGCGTTATTGGCCTGCAATTGGCGCGGTACGGTCTGCGCGAACTCGCCGTGGCGCGGGTGGCGGAAGCGCCAGGTGTTGCCGCCACGGGTATAGCTGTACTGGAAGCCGCGGTGCCGGGCCAGGTCGCGCGGGTGTTCCGGCCGGCCATGCTGCTGGAAGTAGGACGGCGCCCCCACCAGCAGGATGCGCACCTGGCACAGGCGGCGGGCACGCAGGCTGGAGTCGGCCAGGGTGGAGATGCGCAGTGCCATGTCGAAGCGCTCGGCGACAAGGTCCACCATGCCGTCGCTGAGCTGCAGGTCCAGTTCGACATCGGGATGGTCCAGCATGAAGCCGGGCAGCAGCGGCGCCAGCCGCGACACCCCGAACGACATCGGTGCCGCCAGCCGGATGAGGCCGCGCAGCGCCGCCGAGCGATCGGCCACTTCGGCCTCCACCGCCTCGCCTTCGTCAAGGATGCGCGACGCGCGTTCCAGTGCGGCCTCGCCAGCGGCGGTCAGCGACATGCGCCGCGAGGTGCGGTGGAACAGGCTGGTACCGATGCGTGTCTCCAAGCGGGTGATGGCCTTGGACACCGTGGCCTGTGACAACTGCAGTTCTTCGGCGGCGCGGGCAAACGAGCCGGCTTCGGCCACCTTGGCAAAGATGGCCCAGGCTTCCAGGTCAGGCAGGCGGTTCATGCGGGGCACGCTGGGCAGGGGATGAGGCTCAATCATGTCACATATGGAATGAAAGAATTTCCATTGTTTCCATTCTCAACATGCAAGCCCAAGCCTAGACTGGCCCCCATCGAAACCCCACCCGCACCAGGAGAACGCCATGATTGAACGTCGCCCGTTTGCCAGCCTTGGTGGAGCCAATCATGGTTGGCTCGATGCCAAGCACCATTTTTCCTTTGCCGAGTACCACGACCCCAAGCGCATGAACTGGGGCGCGATGCGGGTCTGGAATGACGACACCATCCAGCCCGGCACCGGCTTCCCGCCGCACCCGCACGCCGAGATGGAAATCATCACCTATGTGCGTGAGGGCGCCATCAGCCACAAGGACGACCAGGGCAACCAGGGCCGTACCGAGGCCGGCGACGTGCAGGTGATGAGCGCCGGCACCGGCATCCGTCATGCCGAATACAATCTGGAGCCGGGTGTCACCCGCATCTTCCAGATCTGGATCTTCCCCGACCAGCGCGGTGGCAAGCCGTCCTGGGGCACCAAGCCCTTCCCCAAGGGCGAGCGCTCGGGCCGCTTCATCACCTTGGCCAGCGGCATGGCGGGCGATGACGATGCCCTGCCGATCCGTGCCAATGCACGTGTTTCCGGTGCCACCCTGAAGGCCGGCGAGAGCACCGAGTACCGCTTCACTGATTCCAGCCGCCACGGCTACCTGGTGCCGAACACCGGCAAGGTGGAAGTGGACGGTGTGCTGCTGGAGGCCCGCGATGGCGCCGCCATCACCGGCGTGGACAGCATCCGCATCACCGCGCTGGAAGACTCGGAGCTGGTGCTGGTCGATACGGCGGCCCTGCAGTAAGCAGAGCCGGGGTCGGCTTCTGGATCCAGCCTGATCTGACCCTTGAGCGGCGAAGGCGCGATTTTTCGCGCCTTTGTCGTCTGCCGGTTGCGCGCACAAACACGCCTGGATGCGGTCCACCGCTGATCAGGTGCCGGCATGGCCGGCAGCGGACGAGGCGATATTGGCCACCGAGCCGCCGTGGTCGGCACTGTTACCTGGACGCACCGCACGGAACGCGTGCTTCATGTCCAATGCGGTGCCGATGATGTTGGACGCGCACACAAGGCGCAGACCGTCGGGCTCACCGCCCTCGTGTAACGCAGGCGCGCTGCCGGGCGTATGCCCGGCGCGGCCAGGGATTCACCGGTTCGCGGCACAGCTACTGGAGCAGGCCGCCGGCCGGGCTCAACCGTAGCGCTGCAGCTGTACAGCTGGCACGTTGCTCCCGCTGTAGCGGAACACCGAGACAGCACTGGCCAGGGCATCGGCCTGTTGCTCCATGGACCGTGCCGCCGCGCTGGCTTCTTCCACCAGCGCGGCGTTCTGCTGGGTGGTTTCGTCCATCTGCACCACGGTGTGGTTGACCTGCTCGATGCCGGCGGACTGTTCCTGCGAGGCGGCAGCGATGCGCGCCATGATCTCGGTGACCTGGCGTACCGAGCGGACGATCTCGTCCATTGTGCTGCCAGCTTCGCCAACCAGGCGGGTGCCGTTGCCTACCTTGTCCACCGAATCACTTATCAGCGCCTTGATCTCCTGCGCGGCGGTGGCCGAGCGCTGTGCCAGCGTGCGCACTTCCGATGCCACCACCGCAAAGCCGCGGCCCTGCTCACCGGCGCGCGCAGCTTCCACCGCGGCGTTCAAGGCCAGGATGTTGGTCTGGAAGGCGATGCCGTCGATCACGCTGATGATTTCGGCGATGCGCTGCGAGGACTGTTCGATGGCGCGCATGGTGTCCACAACATGGTGGACCACCTCGCCTCCGCGTGCGGCGACATCGGCCGCGCCAATCGCCAGCTGGTTGGCATGACGGGCGGAGTCCGCATTCTCCCGCACGGTCGAGGTGAGCTCTTCCATGGACGCGGCGGTTTCCTCCAGGCTGGCGGCCTGCTGCTCGGTGCGGCGCGACAGGTCGTCGTTGCCGCTGGCAATCTCGCGTGCGGCGGTGGTGATGGCCTGGGAACAGTGCTGGATCTGTTCGACGATGCTGGCCAGGCGCTCGGCAGTGAGGTTGGCATCCTGCTTCATCGCCTCGAAATCACCCGCATAGCTGCCTTGCATGCGATGGTCCAGGTTGCCTGCGGCCAGCGCGGCCAGCATGCCGCGCAGTTCGCCGCTGGTACGGGTGACGGTGTCCAGCAACTGGTTGATGCCCAGGGTCAGCGACTGGATGAAGCCCGGTTCCGCCACCGGTGCCAGGCGCTGTTCCAGGTCGCCGGCGGTGGCGGCGGCAACGATATCGGCCACGCTGTTTTCCAGCAGCAGCTCGTGGGTGCGGTCATGCCACTCCACGGCAAAGCCGCTGCGGCTGCCATCGGCGTGGAACACCGGCGTGACTACCTGGCTGAAATGCACCGGCCCGATCTGCACGCGGCCGATATGCTGGCTGCTGAGCTGGTCGAGCAGGGCGCGGATGCGCACCGGGTTGGCATGGAAGCGGTGGATGCTGCTGCCGACCAGCGTGTCCACGTCGAAATCCGGGAACGCCTGACGCAGGGTCTGCTGCTGGTTGCGCAGCAACGCCACCACCGAGCGGTTGACGTAGCGGATGATGTGATCGTTGTCGGCAATCATCATGCCGGTGCGCGAGGCATCCAGCGAGGCACGGATCTGGATGTTCTCCTCGTGCAGGGCCTGCTCCTGCTGCTGGCGTTGTTGCAACTGCGCCTGCACCTGCTGCAGCTTGCCGGCCAGGCTGCCCGCAGCGTAGCGCGTGCTGCCGTCGCCGCCGACGCCGGTGCCGATCACCGAGGCAAGTGCGTGCAGGGTGAGGGGCGGTGCGCCCAATGCCTGTTGCTGGCGATGCAACTGCCAGGCCAGCACCATCACTGCCGGTACACCGGCCGCCAATACCGGCAGCCATTGCCCGGTCCACAGCCCGAGGCCGACCCACAGTGCCGTCAGCGGCAGCGCCACCGGCAACAGCTGGCGGGCAAGGGGACGTGACGGTGAGCCGGCAGGCGAAGGCGGTTGGGAAAGCGGGTGTGGCGACATCGTGGAC
This sequence comes from Stenotrophomonas sp. UBA7606, assembly GCF_002477705.1. NCBI lineage: Bacteria > Pseudomonadati > Pseudomonadota > Gammaproteobacteria > Lysobacterales > Lysobacteraceae > Stenotrophomonas > Stenotrophomonas sp. UBA7606. The sequence goes on from NZ_DLJW01000084.1 coordinate 11,646, forward strand.
TCCGGTTCAGCGGCAACGGCAGGAAGGGGGAGCGATGAAAATGGCCGCCCGGCCAGCGGCATGATCTGCGCGTTCATCCCGGCACGGCCGGGCTGCGGCGCGCGATGGGAGCGCCGTGGCAGTCCGGTGCCGGCAAGTGGCGCGCAGGCGCGATCCGGTGCTGGCACCGGTCGCTGGGGTGGGGGCGGGGAACATGCGGTGGTGGGGCGCACAGCACCCGTTGCGGGGCTGCGGGACTTCATCTCGATAACGGCTGTAAACCGGTTATCGGCCGCGCGCGGTGGTCCTGAACCGCGCGGTGGCCTGTTCAGTCGCCGTCGGGCAAACCGGCGATGAAATTCCCGATCACCACGGCAACCTCCGCGGCCTGGTCCATGTGCACATGGTGGTGGCCAGGCAGGGTGTGCAGGCGGCCATCGGCCAGCAGGGCCGCACGGCGGCTGCGCTGTGGTTCCGGAAAGTACGCCTGTGCCGGGGTGGCGTAGATCACCTGCACCGGGCACTGGATGGCGCTGATCACGTCGCAGACCTGTTCGTCGGTCATGCGAACTGCCGTGGGCAGCATCAGGCGGGGATCGCTGCGCCAGCTCCAGCCTCCCTCCACTGGCTTGACCCCGCGCTCGATCAGCAGCCGTGCCGAGGCCTCACCGAGCTGGTTGACCATCATCCGCGCGCGTACCGGTGCGGCCAGGTCGGGGAAAACCCGCAGCTGCTTGTCGCCCAGCTTGAGCATGGCGTCCACGTAGCCGCGCAGGCGCTGCACGGTCTCACCGGCCGGTGCGCTCAGTCCGCCCAGGGCCTCGATCGACACCAGCCCCTGCACCCGCTCGCGGGCCACCGCCGCCACCAGGCTGGCGATGGCCGCACCCATCGAGTGGCCAAGCAACACGAAGCGCTGCCAGCCCAGGGCATCGGCGATGGCCAGTGTCTGCACGATGGCATTGGGTGCGGTATAGGGCGTGGTCAACGGCAGGTGGGCGCTGAGGCCGTGGCCGGGCAGGTCGACCATCACCAGGTCCAGGCCCGGCAGGTGCTCGGCCAGGGGCAGGAAACTGGCCGCGTTGTCCAACCAGCCATGCAGGGCCAGCACCTTCAGGCCACCGGGTTTGCCGGCGCGCAGGCCGGCCACCCGCAGGCCGTCGCAGTCCAGCTCGAACGGAATTGCGTTGGCACTCACTGCGACTGCGCCTGGGCCAGCTGGGCCAGGGCGCTGGCGTGCGCGTCGCTGGCATTGAGGCAGGGGATGTAGCGCATGCGTGCACCGCGCTCGGCAAGGGTGGCGGTGAAGCCCATCTCCACCTCCTCCAGGGTTTCCAGGCAGTCGGTGGCAAAGCCGGGACAGACCACGTCGAGGGTCTTGATGCCGCTCTGTGCCAGTTCCCACAGGCGCGGTTCGGCATAGGGCTGCAGCCAGCGCTCGCGGCCAAAGCGCGATTGATAGGCCAGCTCCCAATCGTCGTCGGCCAGGCCCAGTGCCGCGGCAATGGCGCGGGCGCTGGCTTCACAGCGCTGCGGGTAGGGGTCGCCGGCGTCGGCAAGGCGTTGCGGGATGCCGTGGAAGGAGAACAGCAGCTTGCCGCCGCGGCCATGCGCCTGCCAGTAGCCGGCAATGGAGCTGGCCACCGCCGCCACCCACTGCGGGTGCTCGGCGTAGTCGCGGATGGTCTGCACCCGCACGCCCGGGTTGCGGGCTTGCCACAGCTGCACCTGGTCCTCGATCGAGGCGGTGGTGGTGGTGGAGTACTGCGGATAGAGCGGCAGCACCACGATGCGCTGCATGCCCTCGGCAGCCAACGCGTCCAGCGCAGGCAGCAGCGCGGGTTGGCCGTAGCGCATGGCCTCGCGCACCCGCCAGTGCGGCAGCTGTGCCTGCAGGCCCGCGGCCAGTTGGCGCGTGTAGACCGCCAGCGGCGAGCCGTCCGGCAACCAGACCTGGGCGTATTTATGTGCCGATCGGCCTGCGCGCAGGGGCAGGATCAGCCCATGCAACAGCGGCTTCCACAGCAGCGGGGGAATGGACACCACGCGCGGATCGCCAAGAAATTCAGCGAGATAGCGACGTACCGCGGGGGCGGTGGGGGTATCCGGCGTACCTAGATTGACCGCGAGCAACGCGGTGGTGGGGGCGTTGGACATGGCCATATTCTCGCAGGTGGCTGCGCCCACGGCGACGTCATTGTTCCTATTCCAGCGATAGCCGGGCGCTCCCCCGCTCACTACAGATTCAGAGCGGTGCCCATAATTTCAGGTACTTGCTTTATCTTCCTGTGTATCGACCTACGGAGTTCACCATGCGCCGCCTGCCGTGCCTTGTTCTGCTGTTGTCTGCCGGCCTGTTGTCCGCCAACGCCGTTGCCGGTCCCCAGGAAGACCAGCGTGCCCGCAACGCCGTGCGCGTGCTCAACGAGATCCAGAACATCCCCGAGCAGGCCATTCCCGACAAGTTGCTGGATGAAGGCCGCGCGATCCTGGTCATTCCCGACACGATCAAGGCTGGCCTGGTGATTGGCGGGCGCCGCGGACACGGCCTGATGTCGGTCAAGGCCGCCGATGGCAGCTGGTCCAACCCGGTCTTCGTCAAGCTCACCGGTGGCAGCATCGGCTTCCAGGCGGGCGTGCAATCCTCGGACGTGATCCTGGTGTTCCGCAACGACCGCAGCCTGGACAACATCGTCAACGGCAAATTCACCCTGGGCGCCGATGCTGGCGTGGCCGCCGGCCCGGTCGGGCGCAGTGCCGCCGCTGCCACCGACGGCCAGCTGAAGGCCGAGATATGGTCCTGGTCACGCGCCCGCGGCCTGTTTGCGGGCGTCGCGCTGGACGGTGCGGTGCTGCAGATCGACGACGAGGCCAATCTCGACGCCTATGGCCCCAACACCACCCCGCGCATGATCCTGGAAGGCCGGCTGAGTGCGCCGCCGTCCAGCGACGTGGTCAGCTTCCGTGATCGCCTGGAGGAATCCACCTACTCGGCGCGCGAGAAGCGTGGCACCCAGGGGGGCGTGGCACCGGTGGCCTCCACCGCACCGCGCGCCGATGCGGTCAATGTGGCAGCGCCGGTGCAACCGGCCGCGGATACCGCAACCACCGCACCGATGCTGCCGGCGCCGGCCGAAACGGCACCCCAGCAGGGCTTCCAGCCTGTTTCGGAAGGTGAAATCCGCACCGAAACGCTGGATGGCGGCAACTGACCTTTGGCATAGCGAACCGTTCCGGCGGGTGCGCTATGCTCAACAACCTCCACACAGATAACGCGAGCAGATCATGGGCGGTTTCAGCATCTGGCACTGGTTGGTCGTGCTGGTCATCGTGCTGCTGGTGTTCGGCACCAAGCGGTTGACGAGCGGTGCCAAGGATCTGGGCAGTGCGGTCAAAGAGTTCAAGAAGGGCATGCGTGATGACGACAAGCCGGCTGCACAGCTGAGCGACGAATCACGTGATGGCGACAAGAGCGGCGAGAAGCAGGCCGAGCGCGATCGCGACGCGCGCTGATTCCGGGCGTTCGACGTGTTTGATATCGGCTTCAGCGAACTGCTGCTGATCGCAGTGGTGGCCCTGGTGGTCCTTGGCCCGGAACGCCTGCCCAAGGCAGCGCGCTTTGCCGGGTTGTGGGTACGCCGTGCGCGCAACCAGTGGGATTCGGTGAAGCAGGAGCTCGAGCGCGAGCTGCATGCCGAGGAGCTCAAGCGCAACCTGCAGGATGTGCGGCAGTCGATGCAGCAGGCCGAGGCCGGCCTGCGTGAGCAGGCGCAGCAGGTACATGACGGCGCCGATGCCTTCAAGCGTGAAGTGGAACAGCCGGAAACCGCACCGGAGCGCGTGATCGAGCCGCGCCCGATCCCGCCGGCAGCCACCGACGCGGCGACCGCGGCTGATAGCGGCGACAACAGCGCCGATAACCGCGCGATTCCGTTCGACAGCCTGCAGGTGCCTGCCGATGCACCTGCCGATGCCGTGGAGCGCAAACCGTGAGTGGGCAGGACTTCAACGAAAGCACGCTGGTCGAGCACCTGATCGAGCTGCGTGCGCGGCTGGTACGCGGGCTGCTGGGGCTGGGCGTGGTGCTGCTGGCACTGATGCCTTTCTCGCGCACCCTGTACACGCATCTGGCCACGCCGCTGATCTCGCAGCTGCCGGCCGGGCAGTCGATGATCGCCACCAACCCGGCGGGCGCTTTCTTCGCGCCGCTGAAGCTGACCTTCTTCGCCGCGCTGTTCATTGCCGTGCCGTGGTTGCTCTACCAGGCCTGGGCATTTGTCGCTCCTGGCCTGTATGCGCGCGAGAAACGCCTGGCGGTGCCGTTGCTGGGCTCGGCGGTGGCGCTGTTCTACATCGGCTGTGCCTTTGCCTACTTCCTGGTGTTGCCGGCGGTGTTCCACTTCCTCACCACCTTCCGTCCGGATGTGATCGCCATCACGCCTGATGCCAATGCCTACCTGGATTTCGTGCTGGCCATCTTCTTTGCCTTCGGCGCCAGTTTCGAGCTGCCGGTGGCGATGGTGATCCTGGTGCTGCTGGGTTGGGTGAGTCCGCAGCAACTGCGCGAAGGGCGCGGCTATGCGGTGGTGGGCATCTTCGTGCTGGCTGCGGTACTGACCCCACCGGACGTGGTTTCGCAGCTGATGCTGGCGATACCGATGTGCTTCCTCTATGAACTGGGCATCCATGCGGCGCGATGGTTACAGCCACGTGACCGGGGTACAGCGGCCGCGCCCTGATTCATCAGGCGGGCGAAGGCCAGCAATCTGCGCTATTTTCTCCGGATACAGGCCACTGGGTAGCTCCCGGTGGGCCATGGCGCATCCAGGGGAACCGTCCGCATGACGCAGCAAAAAGACAATTGGCTCAACAACGTGCCCCTGCTGGGGAAAATGCTGGCGGCATTTGCGTTGGTGTTCCTGTGCTTCCTGGCCACCAGCCTGATGAGTTATCGCACCTCCGGCCAGGACGACGATGCGCGGCGCCACGAGGGCGTGCAGATCGAGGTGATCCGCCAGGTCGAGGATGCGATCCAGGCCGTGCGCTTGCAGCAGATCGCCATCCGCAATTACCTGCTAGGCGATGGCGAGGGCCACCTGCAGACCGTGACGAAGGAAAGCGAGCGGCGCGACAACGCACTGGCTGCGGCGCTGGCCGCGGCCGGTACCAGCCCGGTTGCCGAGCAGGTGCGGCGGGCCCAGGTGCAGGCAAGGACCTGGGATAGCGAAGTCACCGCGGTCCTGCGCCCCGCTGCAGATGCGGTGCCACTGAGCCAGGTTGAAAAGCTGCATGCGCTGAGCAATGGCGGCCAGGGCAATACATTGGCCGATGCGCTCAACGAAATCTACGATTCCGAGGTTGCGCAGATGCTGGCCGACCGTGGCCAGATGAGCGCATGGATCGCCCGTGCACACACCATTTCGCTGGTGTTGCTGGTGCTGGGCTTCGTCATCATCGTAGGCACCTTGTGGATGATCTCGCGGCTGGTGGTCAACCCGATCAACCGCCTCACCGACAAGATGACGCGCCTGTCCAACGATGACCTGGACGTGGAGATCAGCGGCCTGGGGCGTGGTGACGAGATCGGCCAGATCGCCCGCGCGCTGGAGGTGTTCCGGCGCAACTCGGTGGCCTCGCGCGATGCCAACTGGGTCAAGCTCAGCGTCGGTGAGGTGGGCGCAGAGCTGCAGACCGCGCAGACCCCGGACGAATACGCGCAGGCCCTGGTGTCGCAGATCGCGCCACGCATCGACGCCGCCATCGGCGTGTTCTTTGCATGGGACGAAAGCGAGAACCTGCTGCGCCTGCAGGGCAGTTACGGCTTCCAGCGGCGCAAGCACCTGGGCCTGCAGTACGGCCTGGGCGATGGCCTGATCGGGCAGGCGGCACTGGAGCGCAAGCGGATCAGCGTGCAGCAGGTGCCGGACGAGTTCTTCGGGGTGCACTCGGCACTGGGCGAGGCGCAGCCGCGCAACCTGGTCGCGGTGCCGCTGTTGCTCAAGGGGCGCCTGCTGGGCGTGTTCGAATTCGGCACCTTTGCCCATTTCACCGCCACCCAGGAAGCCTTTGTCGACAGCGTGCTGCCGACTGTGGCGCTGGGGCTGGACAACATCCGCCGCGCCGACGAGACCCAGCTGCTGCTGGACCACACCCGGGCCCAGGCCGAAGAGCTGCAGCGCTCGCAGACTGCATTGCAGGCGCAGGAAGAAGAACTGCGCGCCACCAACGAGGAGCTGCAGGGCAAGACCGTGGAGCTGGAAGAACAGGCCCAGCGCCTGTCCGCTTCCGAAGAAGAACTGCGCGTGCAGGCCGAGGAGTTGCAGGCCTCCAACGAGGAACTGCGGCAGAAGACCGAGGTGCTCAACGAACAGAAGGAAGTGCTGCAGGTGCTGCAGCGCGAGACCGAGTTCAAGGCGCAGGAGCTTGCACGCGCCAGCCAGTACAAGACCGACTTCCTGGCCAACATGTCGCATGAGCTGCGCACGCCGCTCAACAGCCTGCTGATCCTGTCCAAGGAGCTGGCCGAGAACGAAAGCGGGCACCTGGACGTGGAGGAAGTGGAAGCGGCCGCGGTCATCCACGACTCCGGCTCCAACCTGCTGCGGTTGATCAACGACATCCTGGACCTGTCCAAGATCGAAGCCGGCAAGATGGACGTGCACCGGGAGGAAGTGCGGGTGGACGCGATCACCCGCGAAGTGCTGCGCCACTTCCGCCATATGGCGGTGGAAAACCGTCTGGAGTTCGTCATCGACCTGGACGACAGCGTGCCCGAAACCGTGGTCACCGATCGCTCCAAGCTGCAGCAGGTGCTCAACAACCTGCTGGGCAACGCCTTCAAGTTCACCCGCGAGGGCAAGGTGACGCTGCAACTGGGCATGGCTGACAACGCCTTGCTGACCCGCATCGGCGCGGCCGCGGACGAGCAGCACCTGGCACTGGCGGTGCGCGATACCGGCATCGGTATTCCCGAGGAACGCCTGGATTCCATCTTCGAGGCCTTCGAGCAGGTCGACTCCAGCACCAGCCGGCATTACGGTGGCAGTGGCCTGGGGCTGGCCATTGCCCGCCGCCTGGCACAGCTGCTGGGTGGCCAGCTGGTGGTGGACAGCGAGCAGGACAAGGGCAGCTGCTTCACTCTGGTGCTGCCGATCCTGTCGGCCGCCGCCCATGGCATCAAGGCCGAGGAGGCCTTGCCTGTGACGACGCGGCCGGCGCCGACGCCGGGCCCGGCGCGCGCTGCCACTGCCCAGCTCATTGACTGGATCCCCGACGATCGCCATGCCGTTGCCGCCGGCGAAACGGTGATCCTGACCATCGAGGACGATCCGGCGTTCGCCCGTATCCTGGTCGACCTGATCCGCCGCAAGGGCCACCGCGCGCTGGCCGCGGCCGACGGCGAAAGTGGCCTGGAACTGGCACGCCGGTTCCGCCCCACCGGTATCCTGCTGGACGTGATGCTGCCGGGCATGGACGGCTGGTCGGTGCTGCAGCACCTCAAGCACGACCCGGTGACGGCCGCCATCCCGGTGCACTTCATCTCGGCCGTGGACGAAGCCGCCAAGGGCGTGGCGCTGGGCGCGGTGGGTTACCTGACCAAGCCGGTGGACCGCAAGGCGTTGATCGCCGCCTTCGACCACCTGCTGGATGTGGCCGGCAAGATCGTGCGCAAGCTGCTGCTGGTCGACGACGACCACGATTCACGGCTGGCGCTGACACGCCTGCTGCAGGCCGACAACGTCGAGATCGACCAGGTCGCTTCCGGCGAGGAGGCACTGGAGCGCATTGCCACCCACAGCTACGACTGCATCGTGCTGGACCTCAACCTGGGCGGCATTTCCGGCATCGAGTTCCTGGAGAAGGCCGCCACGCTGGTGGCGGTGCCGCCGGTGGTGATCTATTCCGGCCAGGACCTCAGCCGCGAGGAAAGCCTGAAGCTGCGCCAGTACACCGACAGCATCGTGATCAAGGGCCAGCGTTCGCCCGAACGCCTGCTCGACGAGGTAAGCCTGTTCCTGCACAGCATCGGCTCGCGCGGTGCCAACGCCACTCCGTCCGACGACCAGAACCTGGGCGGGCGCCAGGTGTTGCTGGTCGATGACGACATGCGCAACCTGTTTGCCCTGTCCAAGTCGCTGCGCGCCCGCGGGGTCAACGTGCTGATGGCGCAGGATGGCTACAAGGCACTGCAGCAGCTGGAAGAAAACCCCGCCATCGAACTGGTGCTGATGGACATCATGATGCCGGGCATGGACGGCTACGAAACCACCCGCGAGATCCGCAAGCGCGCCGAATGGGCCAACCTGCCGATCATCGCGGTCACCGCCAAGGCCATGCATGGCGACCGCGACAAGTGCCTGGACGCCGGCGCCAATGATTACCTCACCAAACCGGTGGACCTGGACAAGTTGCTGTCGATGATGCGCGTATGGCTTCAAAAGTAGGCCCGATCACCCCGCCACCCAGCCGTGACGAGATCGACGACATCGAGGTGGATGCCTTCATCCATGCCATGTCGCGACGCCACGGCTATGACTTCAGTGGCTACGCGCCGTCATCATTGAAGCGGCGGGTGCTGCAGCTGGTGCAGACCCTGGACGTGGCGCATGTGGGCGAACTCACCGCGCGCGTGCTGCGCGACGATGAGATGGTGCCGCAGGTGATTGCCAAGCTGTCGGTGCCGGTGTCGGAGATGTTCCGCAACCCGGCGGTGTTCCGGAAGCTGCGCGACGAAGTGTTCCCGGTGCTGGCCTCCTACCCGCAGATCAATATCTGGCAGGCTGGTTGCGCGCATGGCCAGGAGGTCTACTCGCTGGCCATCCTGCTCAAGGAGGCGGGCCTGTACGACCGCTGCCAGATCTACGCCACCGATTTCAGCGACGAGGCCCTGGCCAAGGCCCAGGAAGGTATTTTCCCGATCCGTGATGCAAGGCTGTATTCGGAGAATTACCTGGCGGCCGGTGGCCGCCACACGCTCTCGGACTACTACCATGCCCGCTACGACTTCATGAAGCTGGATGCCCGTTTGCGCGACCGGGTCACCTTTGCCAACCACAATCTGGTCTGCGACGGGGTCTTCTGCGAGGCGCAGCTGATCCTGTGCCGCAATGTGCTGATCTATTTCTCCGATGCGCTGCAGGACCGGGTGCTGGGCCTGTTCCGCAACAGCCTCAGCCGCGGCGGCTTCCTGTGCCTGGGCAACCGCGAATCGATCCGCTTCGCCCCCAGCGCGCGCGATTTTGCCCCGCTGGACGCTGAGCTGCGGCTCTATCGCAACGCCGGTGGCTTGCTGTGAAAACCGCCTCCGGGTTGCCGCCACATGCCATCGTGGTGGGCTGCTCGGCCGGTGGCCTGTCCGCCCTGCACCAGTTGCTGGGTGCGTTTGCCGGGCCTTTGCCGGTGCCGATGGTGGTGGTCTGCCACAGTGGCTCGGAAGACATGCGGGTGTTCTGCGAGCTGCTGGCCAGCCGCAGTGGTCTGTCGGTGGTCGAGGCCGAGGAGCGGCAGCAACCGGAACCTCATCACATTTATGTTGCGCCCTCGGGCTATCATCTGCTGATGGAGCGCAATGGCCGTTTTGCGCTGAGCGTGGATCCCCGGGTGGCTTTTTCCCGCCCTTCGATCGACGTCCTGTTCGAGTCCGCGGCCGAAGTATGGGGGGAACACCTCATTGCCGTGTTGCTGACCGGTGCCAATTCCGATGGCGCCGAGGGCTGCGCGCGCGTGCGGCGTTGTGGTGGCACACTGATCGTGCAGGACCCGGAAACAGCGCAGGTGCCGGTGATGCCGGCCGCTGCACTGGAACTGGCCGGCGCCGACCATTGTCTGCCCTTGCCCGAAATTTCCTTTTTGCTGGAAGCCTTATGTTCGTAGCCAAGCCACCCGCCCTGCAGCGCCCGAAGATCCTGGCGGTGGATGACAATCCGGCCAATCTGCTGGTGATCCGTCGGGTATTGGCCAAGCTGGACGTGGATGTGGTGGAGGCCGCATCGGGCAACGATGCGCTCAAGGCAACCCTGGACGACGAGTTCGCCCTGGTGCTGCTGGACGTCTACATGCCGGACATCAACGGCTTTGAAGTAGCCGAGATCCTGTCGCAGGAAGAAACCACCCGGCAGACCCCGATCATTTTCGTCACCGCCACCTATGCCGACGACGTGCACCGCCTCAAGGGCTATGGTTTCGGCGCGGTCGATTACATGGCCAAGCCGCTGGAAGCGACCATTCTGCTGTCCAAGGTGCAGGTGTTCCTGGAGTTGTACCGCCACCGCGTGGCACTGCGCGATGCATTGAGCGAGTTGTCCGAGCGCAACCGGCAGCTGGAGATCGAGGTCGAGCAGCGCAAGCAGATGGAGCAGGAAATGCGCCACCTGGCCATGCACGACATGCTCACCGGCCTGCCCAACCGTGCCTTGTTCATGGACCGGCTGGAGAGCGCGCACCATCGCGCGCAGCGCAACGGTGGCATCTTCGCCCTGGTGTATGTGGATGTGGACCGCTTCAAGGAGGTCAACGACACCTGGGGCCACGGCGCCGGCGATTCGTTGCTGGTGGAGCTGGCCGCGCGTCTGCGTGGCACCCTGCGCGAGAACGACACGGTCGCCCGCCTCGGCGGCGACGAGTTCGCCCTGGTGCTGGAGGAGCTGGACAACATCGACGACGCCCACCGCCTGCTGGAGCGGGTGGCGCGCGCCCTGCAGGCCCCGCTGTATTACCTGCGCGATGGCGAGGAAGTCACCTTGGCGATCAGTGCCAGTGTTGGCGTAGCGGCCTATCCGGCCGATGGTGCGGAAGTCGATGCGCTGCTGCATGCCGCCGACCAGGCCATGTACCTGACCAAGCGCAGCCGGGAAGAAGCCAGGAGCTAGAAGGCAGGAACTAGACGTTGGGAACCAGAAACGAGTGAGAGCAACAGCAAAGCGGCAGTTCGCGCGCTGTTGCATTTACTCGTTCCTCGCTCCTGGTCCCTCGTTCCTGGCTATTTCATGCTTCGAACACGTGGCCGCTGCTTACCGGCGGCGGGGTGGTGCCGGCCGCATCTGCCGGTGCCAGCATCTGCTTCCATGCCGCATAGACCGCACCGGCGAAGGTGGGCATCAGCACCGCCATCAGCAGCAGCTGTGCCACCGCCAAAGCCGCGGTCTGGCCGGCGATCAGGCCGATGATCAGCGCGACGATCATCACCGCGAAATAGATCGCGAAGATGGCGATGAAGGCCAGCACGAAGAACACCAGCATGGCCGGCAGGTTGTGGATGCTGGCGCGCAGGCTCTGGCGCAGGGCATGCACGCCGCCGGAACGCTCGAACATCACCTGCGGCGGCATCACGAACAGGGCCAGGGTCAGGGCGACGAAGCTGGCCAGCAACAACAACAGCCACAGCAGGATGCGCCCGGCCGGCAGCGTCGCCACCAGCGCCTCGATCTGCGCCGGGTCCGGTTGCGCACCGGACTGGCTGATCTCATTGAGCTTGACCATCACGACCGACAATTGTTGCAGGCCATCGGTGCCGACCAGTACCAGCAGCAGCGTGCCCAGCAGCAGGGCGGCGAACAGCTGTGGCAGCAGGGCCACCAGCAGGTGCGGCGCGCGGCCTTCCTGCACGCCCTGCAGCAGGTGCGAAGGCTTGGCGGCGCGGCCCTGATCGACCTCGCGGATGGCCCACAGCAGGCCGCCCATGAACAGCGGCCCGGCCAGCAACAGCAGCAGCTGCACCACCGTGCCAAGTGCGGGCACCAGCATCGACAGCGACAGCACCAGCGAGGTGCCGACGCCCCACAGGATGCCCAGCGAACCCAGGGCCAGGGGCGCGCGCTTGAGCAGGCCGAAGCCGGTCAGCAGCCATTCCGCGCCGGCCGAGGCAGGTACCTTGCGAATCTCGCTCATTGCAGTTCCGAAACAGGGGAGGGCACCGGTGACAGACCGGCGCTGGGACGATTATCGCCTGAAACCCGGGCGGGGTTATGAGGAACAAGTAACGGTGGGGGGAACAATGAGTCCGCCGCTGCAGCTGCCGCCGGTAGTGCCGAACCATGCTCGGCAGGGGGCAGGGGGCAGGGGGCAGGGGGCGTTCCCGGTAAGGCCGCAGCCGAGCAAGGCTCGGCTCTACAGGGCGCTTCGCGTGGATCGTCGCTGTTGGTAGTGCCGAGCCATGCCCGGCAAGGGGCCTTCCCGGCAAGGTCTCAGCCGAGCATGGCTCGGCTCTACAGGGCGGTTCGCGTGGATCGTCGCTGGTGGTAGTGCCGAGCCATGCTCGGCAAGGGGCGTTCCCGGCAAGGTCTCAGCCGAGCATGGCTCGGCTGTACAGGCCGGTTCGCGTGGATCGTCGCTGTTGGTAGTGCCGAGCCATGCTCGGCAGGGCGTTCCCGATAAGGCCTCAGCCGAGCATGGCTCGGCGCTACCGCATCGTCGCCGGCTCAAGGCGCCTGACGGCGCTCCACCCGATGCAGCAACTGCGGGCTGCCGTCCACCACCGCGTACAGCACCAGCCGGCTCAGCTCGAACGTCCCGGCCGGCACCGGTTCGGCCAACAGCCGCGCTTGCTGCGCCGGGTCCAGCGCACTGCTGCAGACACTGCAATGCGGGGTGAACTCGAAACGATGCGGTGCAAACGCAAGCCCGCTACCCGCCAGGCGCTGGTGCAAGGCCAACAGGGGGGCCGGATCGGCCGGTGCCAGCCAGATCACCGGGCCGCTGGCAAAGCGCCGCAGGCCGGCAAACCGCAGGCGGACCGGCAGGCAGGTATCGGCGATGTGCTGCAGGCATTCGAGCACGGGCTCCAATGCCTGTTCCGCCATCAACGGCCCGACGCCGGAGGACCCGGCCACGGTGATTTCGGCGGGGAAGCCCGCCAGGCGCGGATCGTATCGGCGGCGTATCGTCAGTACCGCGGTGGCGGCAGGTTCGGGCAGTTCCAGCACCACATAGATGGGGTGCCCGACCATCTGCATTCAGTGCACTTCGCGCCGTACGTGGCGGACAAAACGGCGCAACAGCTGGCGGGCCAAGGGTGCGGCGCTTACGTCGCGGGCCACGCTGCGGGCGCAGCCGCCATGGCGGGCGATGCAGTCGGCGCGGGCGCGGACGTAACCGCGCATGTGGTGGGTGGCGAACTCGGGGTGGAACTGCAGGCCCCAGGCCTGCTCGCCCCAGCGGAAGGCGTGGCAGTTGTCCTGCACCGAACGCGCCAGCACGGTGGCGCCTTCGGGTGCGCGCAACACCGTCTGCAGGTGGGTGGCGTGGGCCGGGAAGCTGGCCGGCAGGCCGGCGAACAGCGGATCGGCCGAGGCCGGGGCTTCCAGCTGCAGGCGGATGGTGCCGGATTCGCGCCCGGCCGGGTTGTAGGCCACCTCTCCGCCCAAGGCATGCGCCAACAGCTGGTGGCCATAGCAGATGCCCAGCAGCGGCATGCCGGCGTGGGCCGCGTCGCGCAGCCAGTCGGCGCTGCGCTCGCTCCACTCGGCACGGTCGGTGACGAAGGCGGCCGAGCCGGTGACGATGGTGGCGGCGAAGTTACCGCGCTCCGGCAACTGCTCGCCGTGCTCGACGTTGACCACCACCGTCTCGGCTACTTCCAGCCCGGCGGCGACGCGGATCCAGTGCGGGAAGCGGCCATAACGGCGCAGGGTCGGGAACGGTTGCCCGGTTTCAACGATCAAGAACGGCTGGGGCTTCATTCCGAGGGCGGCAGGACTGACAGGACTTCCTCGATTGTAGTCAGCCCTGCGGCCACCTTTTCAAGCCCGGTACGGCGCAGCGTGCGCAGCCCTTCGGCAGCGGCCGCCTGGCTGAACCCAGCCAGATCCATGTCGCGGGTGATCCGTGCGCGCAGCCGCGAACCCAGTGGCAGCAGCTCATACAGGCCGATCCGGCCCATGTAACCGGTGCGCCGGCACTCCAGGCAGCCGACCGGCGCATATGCCGTGACCACATCTGGTAATGCTTCATGGGCATGACGCAGCGGTGCCCAATCAGCGTCTGTCAGCGTGTCTGGCGCCTTGCAGTGTGGGCACAGGGTGCGCACCAGGCGCTGTGCCAGCACGCCGTTGACGGTGGAGGCGATCAGGTAATGCGGCACGCCAAGGTCGAGCAGGCGGGTGATCGCCGAGGGCGCATCGTTGGTATGCAGGGTGGACAGCACCAGGTGGCCGGTCAGCGAGGCCTGCACCGCCATCTGCGCGGTTTCCAGGTCGCGGATTTCGCCGATCATGATGATGTCCGGGTCCTGTCGCAGCAGGGTGCGCACGCCGGAGGCGAAGTCCAGGTCGATGTTGGTCTGCACCTGCATCTGGTTGAACTCGGGCGCGATCATTTCGATCGGGTCTTCGACCGTGCACACGTTGACGTCCGGCGTGGCCAGCCGCTTGAGTGTGGAATACAGGGTGGTGGTCTTGCCCGAGCCGGTGGGGCCGGTGACCAGCACGATGCCGTGCGGGCGCGCCACCAGCTCGTTCCAGCCGGCTGCCTCTTCCGGGCTGAAGCCCAGCTGCTCGATGCTCTTGAACGCCGAGTCCGGGTCGAAGATGCGCATCACGCACTTCTCGCCGAAGGCGGTGGGCATGGTCGACAGGCGCATCTCCACCTCGCGCCCACCCGGCGAACGGGTCTTGATGCGGCCGTCCTGCGGGCGCCGGCGCTCGGCCAGGTCCATGCGCCCCAGCACCTTGATGCGGCTGACCACGGCGGTCATCACCGACGGCGGCAGCTCGAACACCTTGTGCAGCACGCCGTCGATGCGGAAGCGCACCCGGCCCTTGTCGCGCCGCGGCTCCATGTGGATGTCGCTGGCGCGCTGCTCGTAGGCGTACTGCAGCAGCCAGTCGACGATGCTGACCACATGGTGGTCGTCGGCATTGACGTCGCCACCGCTGCCCAGCTCCACCAACTGCTCGAAGCTGGGCGGGGTCACCCCGTTGCTGTTGTCACGGGCGTCGCTGCGGGCACCACGGACAGAGCGGGTGACGCCGAAGAACTCCATCGAATACCGGTGCAGGTCCAGCGGGTTGACCATCACCACGTCGATGCGGCGCCGGCTCAGGTGTTGCAGGTCGGGCACCCAGTCGCGCGCCATCGGCTCGCTGGTGGCCACCAGCACGCGCTCGCTGTCCACCGCCAGGGGCAGGATGCGGTGGCGGCGGGCATAGGCATGGGAGACCACGGCGGTGGCGCCGGCCACGTCCACCCGGGTGGGGTCGATGCGCAGGTAGCGGCAGTGGGTGCGCCCGGCCAGCCACTCGGTCAGCCGCTCCAGGCCCAGCTCGCCGCTGGCCGGCGGGGCGGCGGCCAGTTTCAGGTTGGCCAGCAGTACCAAGGGGTGGACTTCGCTGGCGTTGCGCGCGCCCTGGGCGGAAAAACGGATGCGTTCCTGGTCCTGCGCGGCCACCAGGCCGTCGCCCAGCAGGGCCGCCACCACATTGGCAAACTGCAGCCTGCCAGCGCTGATGGCGACCTGTGCCAAGGGTTCGTAAGCGCTGTGCGCGGCCGGTTGTTCCACCCCAAACCCCTTGCTGGCGCGGCCATCGCGCGGTCGGTCGTTATACTAACGCACCCCTTACGTACGGCTCAGGCAGCATGTCCGCGACTCCCCCCGTTTCGATTACCTTCCAGGGACTGATCCAGACCCTCAATGATTTCTGGGCGAAACAGGGCTGTGTCTTGATCCAGCCGCTGGACCTGGAGGTCGGTGCCGGCACCTTCCACCCCGCCACCTTCCTGCGCTCGATCGGCCCGGAAAGCTGGAATGCCGCCTATGTGCAGCCCTCGCGCCGCCCCACCGACGGCCGCTACGGCGAGAACCCCAACCGCCTGCAGCGCTACTACCAGTACCAGGTGGCGATGAAGCCGAGCCCGGACAACATCCAGCAGCTCTACCTGGACTCGCTCAAGGCGCTGGGCATCGACCCGCTGGTGCACGACCTGCGCTTTGTCGAGGACAACTGGGAATCGCCGACCCTGGGCGCCTGGGGCCTGGGCTGGGAAATCTGGCTCAACGGCATGGAAGTCACCCAGTTCACCTACTTCCAGCAGGCCGGCGGCCTGGAGTGCAAGCCGGTGCTGGGCGAGATCACCTACGGCCTGGAGCGGCTCTGCATGTACCTGCAGAACTGCGACAACGTCTATGACCTGATCTGGACCTACGGTCCGGACGGCACCCCGGTCACCTACGGCGATGTCTACCACCAGAACGAGGTGGAGCAGAGCACCTACAACTTCGAGTACGCCGACGTGGAAGAAATGTTCCATCGCTTCGACGCCTGCGAGAAGGAAGCGCAGAAGCTGGTGGAAGCCGGCCTGCCGCTCCCGGCCTATGAACAGGTCTGCAAGGCGTCGCATTCGTTCAACCTGCTCGACGCACGCCGCGCCATCTCGGTGACCGAGCGCCAGCGCTACATCCTGCGCGTGCGCGCGCTGGCCCAGGCGGTGGCCAAGCTGTACGAGGCCAAGCGCCTCGAAGCGGTCGCAGCGAAGGAGGTGCAGGCATGAGCATGCAACCGCTGCTGATCGAACTGGGCGTGGAAGAATTGCCGGTCAAGGCGCTGCCGGGCCTGGCGCAAGCCTTCTTCGATGGCGTGATCGACGGCCTGGCCAAGCGTGGCGTGGCTTTCGAGCGTGGCGATGCCAAGCCGCTGTCGACCCCGCGTCGCCTGGCCGTGCTGTTGCCGGGCGTGGAAACCGAACAGCCCGAGCAGCACTCGGAAGTATTCGGCCCGTACCTGAACATCGCCCTGGACGCCAACGGCGAGCCGACCAAGGCGCTGCAGGGCTTTGCCGCGAAGGCCGGCATCGACTGGACCGCGCTGGAGCGCACCACCGATGCCAAGGGCGAGCGTTTCGTGCTGCGTTCGGTGACCCCGGGCGCGCAGACCGCCAGCCTGCTGCCGGAGATCCTGCGCGAGGCCATCGCCGCCATGCCCATCCCCAAACCGATGCGCTGGGGCAACCACGAATACGCCTTCGCCCGCCCGGTGCATTGGCTGGTGCTGCTGCACGGCAACGACATCGTGCCGGCCGAGCTGCTGGGCCTGACGTCTGACCGCTTCAGCCGTGGCCACCGTTTCATGGCCGACAAGCAGGTGTGGCTGAGCAACCCAGCCGACTACGTTGAATCGCTGAAGGCCGCCAATGTGCTGGTCGATGCCGACGCGCGCCGCGAGCGCATCGTCGCCGAGGTCAATGCCGCCGCCGCGCAGGCGGGTGGCGTGGCCCGCATCACCGACGACAACCTGGAACAGGTGGTCAACCTGGTCGAATGGCCGGCGGCGGTGCTGTGCAGTTTCGAGCGCGAATTCCTGGCCGTGCCGCAGGAAGCGCTGATCGAGACCATGGAGATCAACCAGAAGTTCTTCCCGGTGCTCGATGCCGGCGGCAAGCTGACCGAGAAGTTCATCGGTATCGCCAATATCGAATCCAGGGACGTGGCCGAGGTTTCCAAGGGCTACGAGCGCGTGATCCGCCCGCGTTTCTCCGATGCCAAGTTCTTCTTTGACGAAGACCTCAAGCAGGGCCTGGTGGCAATGGGCGAGGGCCTGAAGACCGTCACCTACCAGGCCAAGCTGGGCAGCGTGGCCGACAAGGTGCAGCGTGTCAGCGCGCTGGCGCAGATCATCGCGCCGCAGGTGGGCGCCGACCCGGTGCAGGCCAAGCGTGCCGCCGAGCTGGCCAAGAACGACCTGCAGTCGCGCATGGTCAACGAATTCCCGGAACTGCAGGGTATTGCTGGGCGTCACTACGCCGTTGCCGGTGGCGAATCGCCGTCGGTGGCGCTGGCCATCGACGAGAGCTACCAGCCGCGCTTTGCCGCCGATGACATCGCGGCATCGGCGCTGGGCAAGGTACTGGCCATTGCCGAACGCCTGGACACGCTGGCCGGCGGCTTTGCCGCAGGCCTGAAGCCGACCGGCAACAAGGACCCGTTCGCGTTGCGTCGTAATGCGCTGGGTCTGGCCCGCAGCATCATCGAGTCGGGTTTTGATCTGGATCTGCCGGCGTTGCTGGCTTCGGCAAATGCTGGCTTGGCCGAGCGCAAGGTGCAGGCTGATGCCGGTGAGCTCTACGACTTCATCATCGACCGCTTGAAGGGCTACTACGCCGACAAGGGCGTGCCGGCCACCCACTTCAATGCCGTCGCCGAGCTGAAGCCGGCCTCGCTGTACGACTTCGACCGTCGCATCGATGCCATCGGCACCTTTGCCCAGCTGCCGGAAGCCGAAGCGCTGGCCGCCGCCAACAAGCGCATCCGCAACATCCTGCGCAAGGCCGAGGGCGCGATCCCGGGCAGCATCGATCCGTCGCTGCTGCGTGAACCGGCCGAGAGCGAGCTGGCCGAGGCGGTGACCGCCGCCATCGACGACACCGGTGTGGCACTGGCACACAAGGACTACGTGGCCGTGCTCGGCCGCCTGGCCCGCCTGCGCCCGCAGGTGGATGCGTTCTTCGACGCGGTGATGGTCAATGCCGAGGATCCGGCGCTGCGTGGTAACCGCTTGGCGCTGCTGCGCACGCTGGGTGACCGCCTCGGCAGCGTGGCTGCGATCGAGCACCTGTCCAACTGAGGCATGGACACCGGCGCCTCCTGGCAGTCCGCACAGGCCGCTCTGGCCCGGCGTGACATACCGGAGGCGCAGCGGCAGCTGCGCGCCGTGGTGGATCAGCAACCCGCGCACGCCTATGCGCGGGTGATGCTGGCCGGCACCGTCCTGGCACAGGGGCGGCTGCGCGAGGCCGTGCAGCAACTGCAGCAGGCCGCCAGCCTGGATTATCGCGACCCGGCGCTGCTGCTGCGCGTCGCCCAGGCCTTGCTGCGTGTTGGCGACAGCGAGGGCGTGGCGCGGTTGATGCGCAACGCCTGCGTGGCCCGCTGCAACGACAGCCCGACGCTGGCGGCCCTGGCCCACGTGCTGCAATCACTCGGGCTGCATGCCGATGCCCTGCAATTGATGCAGCGTGCGGCGGCGGTGGGATTCGACAGTCCCGATTTCCACTACTTCCTTGGCGTGCAGCTGCAGTTCAACGGTGAGCTGGACGCGGCCGAGCAGGCACTCACGCGCTGCCTGCTGTTGAACCCCGGCCACGGCCGCGCCGCGCTGACACGTGCACGCCTGCGCCGCTGGCGTGCAGACGACAACCATGTCGATGGCCTGCGCAGGCAGCTGCAAACAACGGCAACGGACAGCGAGGACACCGCCGCGCTGTGGTTCGCGCTGTACAAAGAACTGGAAGACCTCGGTGATTTTCCTGCGGCATGGGATGCGCTGCGGCAAGGCAATACCGCGATGTGGCGGCGCCTGCGCCACGATCGCCTGGCCGATCATGCGCAACACGAGGCGATGGCGCGGCTGGCGGCAGCGGGCACGTTCGCGCCAATCGAATCTGCGGATGAGGAAGAGGGCGCACAGCCCATCTTCATCATCGGCATGCCGCGTTCGGGCACCACGGTGCTTGAGCGCATGCTCGGCAATCATTCGCAGGTAGCGTCTGCCGGCGAACTTGGCGATTTTGCCCAGCAATTGCGACTGGCCGCCGACCAGGCCGGGCGCGCGCTGCTTGACCCGGCCTTGCTGCAGGCGCTGCCAACGCTGGATTACGCGGCCGTCGGCAACGGTTATCTGCGGCAGACGCGCTGGCGCCTGGATGGGCAGCGCCGTTTCATCGACAAGCTGCCACCGAATTACCTGCTGGCAGGCCCGATCGCGCGCGCGTTGCCGCAGGCGGTGATCGTCTACGTCAGGCGCGATCCCATGGCGGTGTGTTTTTCCAACTACCGCGCCATGTTCGGCGACTCCTATGCTTACAGCTATGAGCTTGACGCCCTGGCTGCGCACCACGCGGCGCATGCGCAGCTGATGCAGGCCTGGCAGCAGCATCTGCCGGGGCGGGTGCTGGAGATCGACTACGAAGCGATGGTGCACGACCCGGATGCGGCCTTGGCACAGGTGCTGCAGCGCTGCGGACTGGCCACGGAAAGCGGTGGCAGTGACCTGACCCGCAATGCGGCCGCGACTGCCACCCTGAGCAGCGTGCAGGTGCGCGAGCCGGTGCACGCACGCAATATCGACGAATGGCAACGCTATGCCAGCGAGCTCGCGCCGCTGCGCGAGCGCTTGCAGAAGGGTAGATAGCACAGGAGCGGCCGTGGCCGCTCCTGTTCATTGCTGCTGCATCGTGTTTACTGGTTACGGCCAAAGCGCCAGTTCATCTCCAGCATGTACGAGCGGCCATAGCCGTTGTAGTTGAAGATGTTGTAGTACGGATACGTGGTGTAGGTGCGGTCACGCGGCGGCCGTTCACCGGTGAGGTTGTTGGCGGTCAGGCTCAACGAGACATCATCGGTTACCGCGTAGTCCACGGTCAGGTTGAAGGTGGTCCAGGCCTTGACCTTGCCTGCGTCATCGGCGGCATAGCCGTCGGTGGTGTCCTGGGCGGCGAAGTTGGGCGTGCGGCCATAACGGATGCCATACAACGTCGTGGTCCAGTCGCCCATCTGCCAGCCCAGGGTGCCGCTGAAGATGTTCTTGAACTCCGAGGAGTAGTAGGGATTGCGCAGCAGGTCGATCACCGGGTCCTCCGGATACTGCTGGCTCTCATGCTTGAGGGTGACGTTGTAGCGCGCGCCCAGCATGAAGCTGCCCCAGCTGTCGGTAGCCCAGCGGTAGTCCAGGTTGGCGGTGACGCCGCTGACATCCTCCTTGGCGACGTTGATCGGGTTGACCGCCACGGTGTTGAGCTGGTTGGGCTGCGGTGCGTTCGCGCCGGCACGGCCGATGCGTTGCAGGGCGTCGACGCAGGTCGGGGAGTTGGCATCCAGCTGGCCCTGGCGGCATGCCGACTCATTGCGCAACAGCAGGTCCAGGTCGAGGTCGGCGACCTTGTTGTCGATCTTGATCCGGTAGTAGTCGGCGCTGACCGTGAAGCTGCTGTTGGGCGACCAGACCACGCCGCCGCCCCAGGACTTGGCGGTGATCGACTTCAGGTCACCGTTGCCGGAGCGGGAGCCGCGGACCTGCTCATCGTTGAGCGTGCACTGGGCAATCGGAACGCCGGGTTGCTCGGTGGCACAGCGGTAGTAATCAGGCACGAAGGTGTAGAAGCCGCTGTCGCCGGCAAATACATAGGACATGTCCGGCGATTTGAACGCGGTGGCGTAGTTGCCGCGGAACAGCAGCGAGTCGATCGGCCGGTACTCCAGTGCCGCCTTCCAGGTGGCGCGGGAGTCGCTGCCGCCGCCATCGTTCTTGTAGTCGTCATAGCGCCCGGACAGGCTGGCGGTGAGCTTGCTGAAGATCGGCACGCGCAGTTCCACCGCCGCCGCCCAGTTGTCGCGCTTGCCCTTGCCCTGGGTGCCGCTCAGGCCCCAGAACTGGTCGGTGACCACACGCGTGTCTGTCGGGTTGCTCCACGATTGCTGGCCGGCCTGCAGCACGCCGGCGAAGCCGACGTCACCGGCGGGCAGGGTAAACAGCGAGGTGTTGGTGAACTGCAGGTTGACGTTCTGCGTCCAGGTCTTGGACTTGGTGCGGATCTCACCCTGGAAGCTGCGGTACTGCTCCGGGGTCAGCGCCTGGTAGAAGCCGGCATCGTTCGGCTCGTAGATCGGATAGCCGTAGTAGTCGCCCAACTGCGGCCCGAGGAAATGCTCGCGGAAGAAGTCTTCCATCTTGTCCTTCAACGGCCACCACTGGCGGCTGTCGATGTGGTATTCGGAGCGCGCGTAGTAGGCGTTGTAGTCCCAGTTCGACTGGCCCAGCGCGCCCTTGATGCCGATGGCGACGTTGTACGAATCGGCGGTCTGGCGCTCGTTGTTGAAGTCGACGTCACCGGTCTCCTCCGGCGAGAAGATGCGCTGGTAGCTCTCAAGGTCGCCGGTGAGGTTGTTGAAGATATAACCGCTGGTATCCAGCGATGGCTGCCAGAAACGCGAGCCGGAGTTGCTCTCGTTCTTGGTGCGGTTCATCAGCAGCGTGGCATAGATGTCGGTGCTGTCGTTGAGCGCGTAATTGAGGTTGGCGTAGCCTGACGCGCTGCGCTCCTTGTTGAGGATGGTCGAATAACCCGGTTCATAGCGGCTGCCGCAGTAGTTGCCGCGACCAGGGCGGGTGTCGTAGAAGGTCGTACCCCCGAACAGGCCAGCCAGCGGTGCGCAGGCTGCGGCGCCGGGGTCGATGTAGGCGCCGCTGCTGCTGTTGTGCACGAAGGTGCGGCTGCCATAGCGCGCGGCGACGTCGGGGTTGTCGTTGGTGGAGTCGAAGTCCTTGCGGTTGAAGCCGTAGATCGGGTCCTGGTTGCTCAGCTGCAGGCCGGCAGTCAGGTCAAGCTTGTCCCAGCTGTGGCCGCTGGTCAGCTGGAAGCGCTGGTTGCCGCCACCGCCGCCGTCGTAGCTGCCCATGCGGAAGCTCAGCTCGGTGCCGTCCAGCCGCTTCTTGAGGATGATGTTGACCACGCCGGCGATCGCGCTGGAGCCGTAGATCGAGGACTGGTTGCCCGGCGCGATGTCGATGCGTTCGACCATGGCGGTGGGGACGCTGGCCAGGTCGACGAAGTTGCTCTGGCCATTGTAAAGCAAGGGGTAATCGGCCATCGGCCTGCCGTCGATCAGCACCAGGGTGAAGCCCGGGTCCAGGCCGAGCAGGCTGATGGGTTTGGCCGCCGAGGTGAAACCGCCGGAGAACTGGCTGTCCTGTACCGCACCGGTCGCCAGTGGCTGCGAACGCAGGACCTCGTAGACATCCTTGAAGCCCTGCTTCTGGATGTCCTGGGCGGTGATCGAGGTGATGGGCGTGGCCGTCTCGACCTGCACCTGCGGAATCAGCGAGCCGGTGACGGTGATCTTGTCGAGGGTCTCAACATTCCTTTTGTCCGCATCGGTCTGGGTCTGGGCGAAGGAAAGGGACGAATACGCGGCAATGGCGGTGCACACGGCCGCGCTGAGGAGTTGTCGTTTCATCATGGGTACCTGGACTTGTGGAAGTGCCTGGGGCCCAGTCAACCGGCTGCTCCTTCATGGAGCACGTAACCCGGGACAGCATCACCACGTGTTCTAGGAACCGGAGCGGCTGGGTGTTTCACGATAGTTTAACCGTACCCGTCAATATGGCGTGATGGTCCGTACAGCGTGGTGGAGGCGGGTGAATCGAACGTAGTGCCGAGCCATGCTCAGCTGGGGCATTCCCGCTACGGCCTCTGCCGAGCATGGCTCGGCACTACACGGGCCACCCCCGCCGCGTGGATCACCAGTGCCGCAGGCAGCTTCATGACAGCCGTGTGATTTTGCCGGTCATGTTCGGACCGGTATGCTGACGCGCATGCAGCTATCTCGAATCACCCCGCTCCTTCTGTTCCTGGCGTCGCTGGCAGCAGTTCCCCTTGCCCATGCCCGCGGCACCATCGAAAAAGTCCAGATCAAGGGTCTGGACAAGGGCGATGACGCCGAGATCATCGAGAACATCGAGGTGTCGCTGTCGGTCTACGACGCGATCGGCAAGGTGCAGGGGGAATCGCGCCTGGAGTACCTGCTGTCGCAGGCCGAACGCCAGACCCGGCAGGCGCTGGAGCCATTCGGTTTCTACAACCCCACCATCACGGTCGACGCGCCGCGTACCGGCGAGACCCTGCAGGTGGTGATCCAGGTCGACAAGGGCGCCCAGGTCAAGGTGCGCCACGAGGAAGTGGGCATCACCGGCCCGGCCTCGCGCGATCGCTACCTGCGCGAGGACCTGGAGGCGTTCAACCCGCAGGTCGGGGACGTGTTCGACTCGGTCAACTACGAGGCCAGCAAGATCACCATCAGCCGCCGCCTGTCCGAGCGCGGTTACTTCGATGCCGATTTCACCCAGCGCAAGGTGGAAATCACCCGCGCCGAGAACGCTGCCGACATCTTCCTCACCTGGGACAGCGGCCGCCGCTACAACATGGGGCCGATCACCTTCGAGCAGGATTATTTCCGCGACGGCCTGTTCGAGCCGCTGGTGTACTGGGAGCAGGGCAGCTACTGGCATGACGGCAAGCTCGATCGCCTGCGCGAATCGCTGACCAAATTGGACTACTTCAGCGTCATCGACATCCAGCCGCACCCGGAACAGGCCGACGACAACGGCGAGGTGCCGGTCAACGTCAAGCTGACCCGCGCCAAGCGCACCATCTACACCGCCGGCCTGAGCTACGGCAGCGAAAGCGGCGCCGGTGTGCGTGGCGGCGTGGAGCGCCGTTACGTCAACCGGCGCGGGCACAAGCTCAACACGCAGGTCGACTATGCGCAGAAGCGCAAGAGCCTGATCACCAGCTACCGGGTGCCGGGCTTCCGTTGGCTGGACGGTTGGTACACCTATGCGGTCAGCGCCTACGACGAGCAGACCGACTACATCGACCTGCGCAACCTCAAGCTGATCGCCAGCCGCAGCGGCGAAATCAACGAGAACCTCACCGCCATCGTCTCGATGAACGCGCTGCGCGAACGCTGGCGCTACAGCTCGGGTGACCAGTTCAACGACGCGGTGTACCAGTACTCCACCCTGGTCTACCCGCAGCTCACCGCTGACTACGTCAATGTTGACGACAAGAGCTTCCCGCGCCGGGGCATCAGCGGCAATGCCACTCTGCGCGGCGGCATCGAGGGGGCCGGTTCGGACACCAGCTTCATCCAGGCCGACGCCACCCTGCGCTGGTACATACCGCTGGGCGAGAGCGACCGGCTGATCCTGCGTGGCCAGGCCGGTACCACCTGGACCAGCGACCTGGTGGCCATGCCGCCCAGCCTGCGTTATTTCGCCGGTGGTGACCGCTCCATCCGCGGCTACGCCTTCCGCGAGGTGGGCCCGCGCACACCGGCCCCGGACAAGTACGCACTGGGCGCGAAGAACCTGGTGGTTGGCTCGGCCGAATATGAGCATTACTTCGGCGGCGGCCCCTGGGGCGGTGCGGTGTTCGTGGATACCGGCAGCGCCTTCGACAACACCATCGACCTGCATACCGGCGTCGGCTTCGGCGTGCGCTGGAAGTCGCCGGTGGGGCCGGTGCGCATTGACATCGCGCACGGCCTGAACAGCCCGGATTCGCAGTTCCAGCTCTACCTCAACATCGGAGCGGACCTGTGAGCACACGTCCCGACGAGATCAACCCGGAAGAACGCGAAGCCCGCATCGCCGAGCTGCGTGCCAAGCGCAGGGCGCGCATGCGCAAGCTGGCGGTACGCAGCGGCATCACCGTCACCGTGCTGGTGCTGCTGGCCCTGTTCGCGCTGTACTGGCTGCTGCAGACCGTGGCCGGGCGCGAAGTGCTGATGGCGCAGGTGGTTGCCCGCTTGCCGGCCGGCTCGTCGCTGACCTGGAGCAAGGCCGAGGGCCCGCTGGCCGGGCCGTTGATCCTGCATGACCTGGATTTCCGCTACGAAGAGCTGCATTTCACCGCCGCCAAGGCCTACCTGGACCCGGATATCCGGCCGCTGCTGGGCCGCAAGCTGCGCCTGGATGCGCTGCGCATCACCGACGCCACGCTGGAGCTTGGGCCTTCGGAAGACAAGCCGTTCGAACTGCCACGCTGGCCGGATGTGCTGCCGGCCATCGAGCTGCCGCTGGCGCTGCAGGCCGACACCATCGTCGTCGATGGCCTGCGCATCACCCAGCTGCAGGAACCGATCATCGACATCACCCGCATCCGCGGTGGCCTGGAAGCGGCCAATGGCGAGTTCACCGCCAGCCAGCTGAAGGTCAACAGCAATCTGGGTGATTTTCGCATCGATGGCCATTACCTGCCGCGCAAGGACTACGCCACCGATCTGACCGTGCGCGCACTGATGCCGGCCCGCCCCGGCCAGGTGCCCGCCCGCCTGGGACTGGTGGCGCGCGGTGACCTGGCGCATATGGAAGTAGCCTTGGCCGGTTACGCGCCCAAGCCGTTGCATGCCAGCCTGATCCTGGACGGGCGCAATGATCCGGTGTGGAACGTGGCCGCACGCAGCGAGCAACTGGACCTGGGGCAGCTGGTGCCGGCGCAGTTCCTGGCCGAGGCCCCGGCGCCGCTGGCGCTGGATTTCACCGCGCGTGGCCGTGGCGGCAAGGCGCAGTTGCAGGGCCGTGCGCGCCAGGGCGAGAACGAGCTGGTGCTGGCACCGTCCAATGTCGCCATCGAGAACCAGGTGCTGACGGTGTCGCCGCTGGTGGCCGAGGCCTTTGGCGGCACCGTACGCCTGCAGGGCACCGCCGATTTCAGTGATGCGCAGAACCCGGGGTTCAATTTCGCGGTGGTGGCCAACCAGCTGACCTACACGCCCGAACCGGACCCGACCCAGCCGGACAGCACGCCGGTGCCGCTGTACCTGCAGCAGGCGCGCTTGGGCGTGGCCGGCAACCTGAAGAACTGGGCCGCCATAGGCAAGGCCGAGGTGGCCCGTGAGGCACAGGACGCCAAGCTTGATTTCGATGTGCGCGGCAACGACCAGCAGGCGCATATCCAGCACCTGAAGGCGACCACCCCGGGGGGCGAACTGACGCTGGCCGGGTCCGCCGCATGGGCGCCGGAACTGAGCTGGGACGTGGACGTCAAGCTGGCCAATTTCGATCCCGGCTATTTCGCCCCGGGTTGGGAAGGCAACCTGTCCGGCAGCGTGGCCTCCAAGGGCAAGCAGCTGCCGCCACCGGCCGGCACCGAGGATCTGCGCTTTGAAGCCACTGCCGACATCCCCCAGCTCAAGGGCCGGTTGCGCGGGCGCAACGTGGACGCACGCGCCAAGCTGGCGCTGCAGGGTACCCAGGGCGAAGGTGACGTGCGCCTGGTGATGGGCGACAGCCGCATCGAGGCCAAGGGCAAGGTGGGCGACCGCCTGGACGTGGATGCCCGGCTGGAGCCGTTGCACCTGTCCGATCTGCTGCCCAGTGGCAGCGGCAGCCTGGCCGGTACCGTGCAGCTGCGGGGTACCCCCACACAGCCGGATATCACCGCCGACCTGCGCGGCAGCGGTCTGCAGTGGGACGACTGGAAGGCGCAGCAGATCAGCATCAATGGCCGCCTGCCATGGCAGGGCAGCAACGGTGCGCTGGAAATCCAGGGCAGCGCGATCGAAGTCGGCATGCTGCTGGACCAGGTGCGTATCAACGCACGCGGCAGCATGCAGGACCTGCAGCTGGAGGCCGACACCCGCAACGACATGGGCGCGCTCGCGCTCAGTGGCAGCGTGCGCCAGCAAGGGCAAGCCTGGCGTGGCGAACTGGCCTCGCTGCGGGTTGCCCCGGTCAAGGGCGCGCCGTGGCAGCTGCGGCAGGCTGCTGCGTTCAACGTGCAGGGCAGCAATTTCACCCTGTCCGATGCCTGCCTGGGCTCGGACACCGGCGGTGCGTTGTGCGTGGCTGCCAACTGGCCGCGCGAGGGCCTGCAGCTGCGCGGTGACGCCCTGCCGCTGGCACTGGTGCAGCCGTGGCTGCCGCCCAACGAGGGCCGCCGCATCCACCTGCGTGGTGAGGTGACCATCGACGGCAACATCCGCCCGCGCGGCAATGCCTGGGAGGGCGCGTTCAAGCTGGCCTCGGCCGAAGGCGGCATCCGCCTGGGCGACAACGCCCGGGGCGAGCTGGTGCGTTACGACCACTTCTCGCTCAACGTCGACATGCAGCCCAATGCGATCAAGGGCTACCTCGGTGTGGGCTTCCAGGGCGATGGCTTCGTCGATGCCAAGGTGCAGACCGGCTGGGAGCCCAATGCGGCACTCAACGGCGAGCTTTACCTCAACATGTCGCGGCTGTACTGGATAGAGCTGTTCTCGCCGGACATCGTGCGCCCGCAGGGCCTGATCGAGGGCCACGTGAGCCTGCGCGGCACCCGCTCGCAGCCCAGCCTGGGTGGCGAGGCCACGCTCAGCAACTTCACCGGCGAGTTCCCGGCACTGGGCCTGACCCTGAGCGAGGGCAAGGGCAACTTCATCGCCCAGCCTGACGGCTCGGCGCGTATCCGTGCCTCGGCCAAGACCGGTGGCGAAGGTGCCTTGCAGGTGGACGGTGGCCTGTCCTGGTTCGGTGACGCGCAGCCGCTGCAACTGCATATCTTTGGTGACAACGTGCTGTTGGCCAACACCAGCGAACTGCGCGTGGTGGCCAACCCGGATCTGAACTTCACCCTGGCGGGCACCGCGATGGAGCTGCGTGGCAGCGTGCACGTGCCCGAGGCCGACCTGGACCTGGAACGCCTGGACCGTGGCACCTCGGTCTCCGAGGACATCGTGGTGCTGGACCCGGTTGACCCGGAGGAAGGCCCGTCCTCGCCGCTGGACATGGACCTGACAGTCAGCCTCGGCAACAAGGTCAAGATGAGCGGCTTCGGCCTGAAGGGTGCATTGACCGGCAAGATGCAGGTGCGCGCCCGCCCGGGCCGCGAGATGACTGCCAATGGCGGCCTGGAAGTCAGTGGCCGCTACAAGGCCTACGGCCAGGACCTGACCATCACCGACGGGCAACTGCTGTGGAACTACGGCGTGGTCTCCGATCCGCGCATCAACATCAAGGCGCAGCGCGAGATCGGTGATGTCACCGCCGGTATCCACGTCACCGGCCGCGCCCAGGCACCGAAGGTGGAGGTGTGGTCGGACCCGGCGATGTCCCAATCCGAATCGCTGGCCTACCTGGTGCTGGGGCGCAGCCTGAGCATGGCCAGCAGCGACCAGGCCCAGCAGGTGAACGCCGCCTCGGCGGCGCTGTCGGCCGGCAGTGGCCTGCTGGCCGCGCAGGTCGGTGCCAAGCTCGGCCTGGATGATGCCGGTGTCAGCCAGTCGCGTGCACTGGGTGGCTCGGTGATCGGCGTGGGCAAGTACATCACGCCCAAGCTCTACATCGGCTATGGCGTGTCGCTGGTCGGCAGCGGTTCGGTGCTGACCCTGAAGTACCTGCTGCGCCGCGGCTTCGACATCGAAGTGGAATCGTCCACGGTGGAGAACCGTGGTTCGGTGAACTGGCGCAAGGAAAAGTAAGGCGGGCCGGCCAGGGCCGGCCGTTGGATCAGCGGCTGGTGCGGCGTTCGCGCCAGCTGTCCAGTGCTGACAGTGCCGCTGCCAGGAAGGCGCTGAGCTGGCCGTACGGGGCCTTCAGTGTTGGCAGCGCCGAGGCTGCCAGGTACACCGCGAACAGCAGCAACGGCGCATAGCGGACCACGTTGGGCTGGTTGCGGAAGGTCACCGTGAAGCTCAGCCACAGCGTGCCTGCGGCCAGAAAGCTGCCGACCAGGTTGTAGTCGGTGAACCGGATCAGTGCCAGTGCCAACACCGCCGCCAGTGGGATGGCGGTGCTGCGCCGGGTGGGTGCCACCAGCCATTGCAGGCCCAGTTTCCATGGCAGCCAGCCGATGCCCAGGGCCAGGATAAGCACGAAGCCGCCCGCGCCCAGCGCCAGCAGCGGGGCAGGGTCGGGCGTGGGCTTGTCGGGCTTGGCGGCTTCCACCAGGTAGACCGCCAATGGCAGCAGCAACCACAGGCAGCCAGCCAGCACGCCGCGCAGCAGGCCCAGCTTCAGGCGATTGCGGGTCAGCCGGTCTTCGCGTGCCACGTCGTCCCAGAAGCGCACTTGTTCGAGTTGCACAGGAGGCTGTACCACCTCGTCTGGCACCAGCACCTGCAGGGTGCTCTTCATGGCGGTGACGCGTGAGGGATCCAGGGCGGAGAACAGTGCCTGCGCAGGTCGCCAGGGCCGGGTCAGCAGGCGCCGGCGCTTGCGTACCTCGGGCAGGGTAACGCCGGCGGGGCCCACGCGGCGCAGCTCGGCCAGCAGCGCCAGTTCATTGGCTTCGTCTGCCAGCCAGCGTGCATGCAGCTGCTCGCGCAGGCGCAGCAGGGCGTAGGCATCGATGGGGCCATCCACCTGGTTCCAACCGAAGGCCTCGGTGATCTGCTCGAAGTTGTCCGTGCCAATTGCGATATCGGGGGCATTGAAAAGCAGTTCGGCCAAAGGGCGCGCAATGCACTGTTTGGCAGACAGCGACCAGAGTTCCGGGCGCTGTTGCAGCCACTGGGCAAAGCCGTCCTCGTCCAGATGGCTGGCTGCGCTGGCGATGTGCTGCGGCAGCGTTGCAAGTGGCAACAGGTCCTCGTGCAGGGACGGTGCATCCACGTGAAGCGCGATGGCCGCAGGCGCATCCGTGGCGACGGCTGCAGGTGTGAATGCAGGTGCGTGGGCGGCCAAGGCCTCTTGGTGGTGGCTGTCCGGCTGCTGCTGGTGTTGGCGTTCGCGATACCACGCCAGCGCCGTCTGGTAGGCCGCATGCAGCTGCTGGAAGGCTTCGGCGTCGTCATCGGGCCGGTTGCTGCGCAACAAGCGCGCATAGGCCCGCTTGATGGCGCGCTCATCGGCACTGGCATCCAGCTCCAGCAACTCCAACGCCCAGCTCACAGCACCTGCTCCAGTTCGTCCAGGGCGCGGCCCAGCTCTTCGCGGTGCCGTTCGATGCGGTGCAGGTCCTGGCTTTCCAGACATTGCTGGAACTGCAGCAACCAGCCCTGCAGCTGGTCACGGTGCATCACATGTTCGGCGTACAGGCGCTCGGTGCGCGCAACCAATGCCAGGTTGGCCTGCTGCTCACGCGGGTGCACCTTCAATGCGTCCAGCGCCTGCAGGCGTTGACGGATCTGCGCCGGTGACAGCACCCCGGGGTTCTGTTCAAGGACCAGCTCGTAGTGCTTGCCGGTGGCATCCTCGGTCACCTCCACCTGCAGGATGCCGTCCACGTCATAGGTGAAGCGCAGCGTGACCGAACGCTGGGTACCACCGGCCGCCGCCAATGGCACCTTCAGCTCACCCAGGCGGATGTTCTTGTCCACGGTTGGGCTCTCGCCCTGGTAGACATCGATCAGCAGGAACGCCTGTTCGGCGGTGAGCGGAAACAACTGGTCTTCACGGCTGATGGGCACCACGCTGTTGCGATGGATGATGGGGTGGAAATAGCCGCTACGCTCCCTGCCATCCGGGCCGATACGCGAGACCTGGGTACCCAGGGTGTAGGGGCAGACATCGGTCAGCACCACTTCGTCCAGGGCGCTGTCGCGTGCCTTCATGCCGGCCGCAACGGCGGCCCCCAGCGCGATGGCCTGGTCCGGGTCGATGTGGCGCAAGGGCAGGAGGCCGAACATGCGGGTCACCAGGCGCGCAATCATCGGCATGCGTGCGGCACCGCCGACCAGCACGATGTCGCCCAGGGTCTGGTGGTCCAGCCGGGCGTCGCGGATGGCACGCTCAATGGGCAGGCGCATGCGCTGCAGCAAGGGCTCGCACAGCTGCGCGTAGCGGCTTTCGTTGATCGACCACTGCAGTTCGCGGCCGGCCAGTGTCAGCGCGAGGTTGGCATCGCCACGGCTGCTCAGTTCGCGTTTGAGCTGCTCCAGGTGCTGCTGCAGGCGGGCGCGATCGGAACGTTCCAGCTTGTCGAGCTCCAGCCCGAGATCGTGGCAGCAGGCCTGGCTGAGCACCGCCAGGAAATCCTCGCCGCCCAGGAAGTTGTCACCGGCGCTGGCGTGGACTTCGATGACACCGTCGAACAGCTCCAGGATGGAAACGTCGAAAGTGCCACCGCCCAGGTCCAGCACCAGAATACGGCCCTCCTTGTCCTGCTGCTGCAGGCCATAGGCCAGTGCAGCGGCGGTGGGCTCGTTGATCAGTCGTTCGACGCGGATGCCGGCCAACTCCCCGGCCGCACGGGTGGCCTTGCGCTGCGCATCGGAGAAGTAGGCCGGCACGCTGATGATGGCCTCCTCCACCTTGTGCCCCAACGCGGCTTCGGCATCTGCCAACAGAGCGCGCAGCACCAGCGCGGAAAGCTCTTCCGGGCGGAACCGATGCGGGCCCAGCCGGGTTTCGCGGTCGCTGCCCATCCAGCGCTTGAAATGGGCGACGCTTTCACCGGGGTGGCTGACCAGTCGATCACGCGCCGCCTGCCCCACCAGCACCGCCCCATTGGCAACGCTGACCACCGACGGCGTGAGCACCTGCCCATGCGGGTTGGGAAACAGTACCGGGCCGTCGGCGCCATACATGCCAATCAATGAATGCGTGGTGCCCAAATCGATGCCGACAATCATCCGTGACGCCCCAGTCCTGGTTGTTGCACCGATTGTAGGCATGCGCGCGGCGCGCGTGCGATCTTGCCGAGGATGCGCACATGACTGCCGGCGGTTGCCGGCCCCGGACGGGGCGGCTACTGTCGGCGGCTGTTCTGTAATCCGCTGGAGTTCCGATGACGCGCAAACCGCTTACCGCCGCGCTGGCGCTGGGCATGAGCCTGGCTGCTGCCGCCCACGCCAACGAGGGCATGTGGATGCCCACGCAGCTGCCGGAACTGGCCAGGACGTTGAAGGAAGCCGGCTTCAAGGGTGACCCGAAGCAGCTGGCCGATGTCACCGCGCCACCGCTCAGCGCGGTGGTGCGGGTGGGCGGTGGTACCGGTTCGTTCGTCTCCGACGAGGGTCTGCTGCTGACCAACCACCACGTGGCCTATGGCGTCATCCAGTACAACGCCAGCAAGGAGCACAACTATATCGACGACGGCTTCATCGCCCAGGGCCGCGACGACGAGCGCGCCGCCAACCCGGATTACCGGGTGCTGGTGACGGTGGGCTTCGACAAGGTCACCGATGACGTCCTCAAGGACGCCCGTGGCAAGACCGGGCGTGACTACTACGACGCGGTCGAGAGTGCGCGCAAGCGCATCGTCGCCGACTGCGAGGCCGAGGGCGGCGTGCGCTGCTCGGTGGCCAACATGTATTACGGCAGCGATTTCTACCGCATCCGCCAGCTGGAGCTGACCGACATCCGCCTGGTCTATGCACCGCCGCGCGCCATCGGCAACTACGGCGATGAAATCGACAACTTCATGTGGCCGCGCCACACCGGTGATTTCACCCTGCTGCGTGCCTACGTGGGCAAGGACGGCAAGCCGGCGCCGTACAGCAAGGACAACGTGCCCTACCACCCGCCGGCACACCTGAAGATGTCGCTGGAAGGCCCGAAGGAAGGCGATTACGCGATGCTGGCCGGCTACCCGGGCATCACCTACCGGCTGCGTACTGCCGACGAATTCGCCAGCCAGATCGACACCGTGCTGCCGCGCCGGGTCGAGGTGTTCCAGCAGCTGATCGACGTGATCGAGGCGCAGGGCAAGGGCAATGCCGATGCCCGCACCCGCTATGCCTCGCAGCTGCAGTCGCTGAAGAACAACCGCAAGCGCGCCGCCGGTGAACTGGAAGGCCTGCTGCGCAGCGACGCCAAGAGCCAGCGCGCACAGGACGAGCAGGCCATGCTGGCCAGCGCCGACGGCAAGTACAAGGCCGATATCGATGCCTTGTTCGCCTCGCTGGCTGCAGACCGCGAAGCCGGCAGCAGCGAGTTCCTGATCGGGCTGATGTCCAGCCAGACCCAGCTGCTGCGCTCGGCCTTGCTGCTGGAGCGCCTGCGCGTGGAGTCGCTCAAGCCCGATGCCGAGCGCGAAGCCGGCTACCAGCAGCGCGACCAGGCCTTGATCGAAGGCGTGCTCAAGCAGGTGCAGCGCCGCTACGACCCGGCGGTGGAAAAGGCGCTGTTGACCGCGCTGCTGACCCGCTACCAGCAGCTGCCCGACGCGCAGCGTGATGCGCATTACGACAATCTGTTCGGGCGCACCCCGGCCGAGCTGGCCAAGCATCTGGATGAACT
Organism: Stenotrophomonas sp. UBA7606; assembly: GCF_002477705.1. Classification (NCBI taxonomy): domain Bacteria; kingdom Pseudomonadati; phylum Pseudomonadota; class Gammaproteobacteria; order Lysobacterales; family Lysobacteraceae; genus Stenotrophomonas; species Stenotrophomonas sp. UBA7606. Next base: position 45,269 of record NZ_DLJW01000084.1, read on the forward strand.
GTACGCACAGACCAGGCTGGGCGACGAGGCGCAGCGCCTGTCGCGCTTCGAGGCCGCACGCAAGGGCGGCTTCATCGAGGCCGATCCGCTGGTCTCGGTGGCCTCGGCCCTGGTAATGGCCCAGCTCAACGCCGAACGCGAGAGCAAGGCACGCGAGGGCGAGCAGCTGCGCCTGCGGCCGTCCTACATGCAGGCGCTGTTTGCCTGGCGGGCCAGCCAGGGCCGGGCGGTCTACCCGGACGCCAACAGCACCCTGCGCATCAGTTACGGCAAGGTCGAGGCACTGCACCCGCGCGACGCGGTCAGCTACGCGCCGGTGACCACCGTGGCCGGCATCGTCGAGAAGAACACCAATACCGTGCCGTTCGACGCGCCCAAGCCGCTGTTGGCCGCGATCGCCAAGGGCGACTTCGGCAGCACCGCCGACCCGGTGCTCAGCACCCAGACGGTCAATTTCCTGACCAATCTGGATACCACCGGCGGCAACTCAGGCTCGCCGGTGCTCAATGCCAAGGGCGAGCTGATCGGCCTCAACTTCGATTCCAACTGGGAGTCGGTCAGCGCCAGCTGGTGGTTCGACCCGCGCTACAAGCGTGCCGTGCACGTGGATATGCGCTACCTGCGCTGGCTGCTGGCCAAGGTGTATCCGGCACCGGCACTGCTGCAGGAAATGGGTGTGCCGGCAGAATGAACAGGGGACGGGCGTCACAAACGTGGCGCCCGTCGCGTTCAGAAATTACCTGTACCTCATTACTTCGATAACTGACATTACGCTGAGCTAGAATTCTGGACACACGAAGGCTATCAAGCCTCTGTCCAGGAGCGTGTGTGGCATCACAAATGCATCTGAATACGGCGCCGCCTTTTGGCGGTGCCTCGGCATTGCAGCCGTTGCGGATATGGATCGTTGGCAAGCTGGACGTGGTGTTGCCGCTGGAGCACTACGGTGCCCAGGTTCATGCATTGGACAATCTGCAGTCGCTGTACCGCGAACTGGCCATCGTGCCCTGCGACATCGTTCTCATTGATGTCGCCTATGCGGAAGACAGCCTGGCAGTGACGCTGGAACACCTGCGCCGCCGTGAGGATCTGGGCATCGTCCTGCTGGTTGACGGGGAAAACCCCCAGGCTATCAGCCACGGACTGTGGGCCGGTGCCGATATCTGCCTGTCGCAGCGCACCGATCCCGATCTGCTGGCAGCAAAGCTGTACAGCCTGCGCAGGCGCCTGCCGGGTGAGCCGGCCCAGGTGCAGGAGGCCAACAGGGCTGTCGAGCCGGCCAACAGTGGCTGGGCGCTGGAATCCGATGGCTGGGACCTGCGGGCGCCCAGCAACCAGGTGTTGGCGCTGACCGAGGCAGAACGGGCATTTCTGCAGCTTGTTTTTTCAAACCCTACTGAGACGGTGGCACGTGAGAGCCTGATCGCCGTCCTGACCGACCAGCCCTGGAATTTCGATCCGCACCGGATCGAGGTACTTGTCCACAGGCTGCGCAACCGGGTGAAGTCCGGCACCCAATGCACCCTGCCCATCCGCGCAATCCGCGGCGCTGGCTACCGCCTGACGCTGTAGTTCACACTTTTTTATTTAGCTTGGATTCATGGACTTGAAGGCCGCCCGTTCAGGTGTGGCCTGTGGATAGTTTTGTGAATAACCCGTGAAATCAGTGTGATAAGACCGTGATGAAATCTGCTGCCAAGTTGCGCTGCAAGCAAATGAGAGCGTTTGTCACTTGGTGGAACTGAATAGGCGTGAGGGCGCCGTAAGAATCGCGGCCATCACGCGCACCTGACGGTGCTGAATGCGGATTCCGTTTTTGGGGCGGACCGCGAACTCAATGAAATGATCCGGGCTGCCACTAGTGGCGGCCCGTGTGCGCAGCGTTTGCAGAGGCTCACCCGGTGAACAACGAAATCCAGCAGCAGTGCACTTCCCCCGTGCGAAACCGGGGCGTCAAAGCACCCACGTTCAAGCGAGGGTTTTCGCAGTTGTTTGCCAAGTTTGCATCTGTGCTGACTTCTTGCGGCCTCACGACAATGTTGATGCCGCTTGTGCTGGCAGGGTCGGGGTTGATAGCTATCGACACCGCCGCAGCAAACAACAAGTGTGCAATGGCCAACCCGAACTCCAAGGGCGATCACGTCTCGGAGATTTGTTGGCTGCAGCTTGATGGTGTGAGTTTTACCGCGAACGGCTCTACACCGCTAACTTTTGATCTGCCCGATGGATCCACGATGCAGGTCAATGTGGTGGTTTCGGGTAGCTCGGGTGGCGGATTGTCCGCTGCCCAGGCGCCAAGCTGGTCCGGGTCCCAGTTCAGTGGCTCAACCGGCTACTACACAATCTATACGCCCAACAGGGCCGTCCTCTATACGCCGGGGACATCCGCCAATACCACCAGTGTAAAACTGGAAAACATCCGCCTTTTCACCCCTAACGGTTCGTTGGTCGATCATGCCTACGAACTGATCATGGCTGACGGTGAATCCAGCAACACGGGCGAGAACCTCGACTTTGGCGTGCAATCAGGGGGCAGCGAACTGTCGCTCCTGGAATGGTTGGGGGCATCGCCAAGTAACAATTTGTCTATCGAAGCGCATAAAGGCAGCGCCACCGCCTGTGGCGGTTTCGGGGCCATTGATTGTCGTCGCCTGGTCGGCAAGGCAGATACTGCCAATGCGGCGGTATTTACTACCACGCGCGTGCCCGGTGTCAGTCCGTTTACCGTTGTGGGACAGGTGCGCACGAGCGGCACGAACAAGCAGGGCTTCGCATTTGGCCTGCGTTGGGGTGGTGTGAAGCTGCGCAAGCAGATTGCTGGATTGCTCGATACCGCTGATCGCTTCAGGTACGAGACGATCAACATCAAGGGCTCGCAGATGGACACGGCGACCAGCGCAGCCGGCGCCAGTGGTGCGCTGAGCTATGTCACGGCGCAGGCAGTAATGCCTGGTAACACGATCACGCTGAAGGAATCGATAGCGGGTGGTTCGTCCACGTTGGCGCAGTACGACAAAACCATCAGTTGTACCAACACGAATGTAGGCAGCAGCACGCCGTTGCCGACGGGTGCCTACGAGCCAAGCTCTCCACCGACAATCGACCTGCAGAACAAAGGCGATAACGTCGCCTGCACGATCACCAACACCCCCCGCATCGTTGATCTGGCGATCACAAAAAGCGCGCCACCGACGGTGGAGGCGGGCAAGCCGTTCGACTATGTATTGAAGATCGAGAACATCGGTACGCATGCCGCCACTGCCGCCACCTACCTCGATACATTGCCAACGGAATTCGCCGACCTTGTTGCTGGCGCTGTGACATGCCGTGTAGTCCTCGGCGGCGCACTATGTGGCACCAACCACGTTGCAAGCGGAAAGACGGCCAGCGGCTCGATTGCGAGCCTGCCGCCCGGGGCGGCGGTTGAGATTGTCATAAAAGTAACCGCGCCTGCCATCAAGAAATCGGTGACCAACACCGCAACCGTTTCCCTGGCGACTACCGATACGACGGTGGGCGAGCCCAGCACGAAGCGTGCGAACAATACCGCCAACGCGACGACCCAGATACTGTCGCCGGTACTGGCGTTGACCAAGACCGCTTCGCCCGCCAGCTTCGTCGAGGGGGTAGAGGGCAGTTATACCCTGACGGTAACCAATACCGGAGACCTGGCCACGACAGGTTCGATCGAAGTCGTCGACGTCTTGCCCGTTGGGCTGACGGCAGGTGTCATGCCCTCCGAATGCGCCTCCGTCGGGGGCACCGTGACATGTACGTACATCGGTGTATTGGCGCCAGGCGGGACGAAGCAATGGACCATTCCGGTAACCGCTGACGTCAGTCTGGTCGGGACCTCGGTCACCAATACCGCGGCCGTCTCTGGTGGCGGCAGCAGCTGTACAAGCAGCGCTGCCTGCAACAGCAATACCGTTACGACGCCGGTTGTCGGCGCGCCTAAGCTGTCCATCGCCAAGAGCCACGTGGGGGACTTCATTCCTGGCGTGGCCGGTATCTATACGCTGACCGTCAGCAACAACGGAACGGCTGCGACGAGCGGCATGGTTACGGTGACTGACACGCTTCCCACCGGGCTCAGCTTTGTTTCGGCATCCGGTGCTGGTTGGGCATGCAGTGCAGCGGGCTTGACGGTGACTTGTACGCAGTCAGCCGCAATTGCGGTTGGCGGTTCGGCGCCGAGCATCGCGCTTACCGTGGCTGTCGCACTGGGCACGGCCAATAGGGTGACCAACACTGCCAACGTTGGCGGTGGTGGTGACACCGCATGTCCGGCAGCGTCACGCTGTACTACCACTGACATCACCACGGTCAACACGGCTGCCAGCTTCACGGTAGCCAAGCACGCGGCGGTGGC
>NZ_DLJW01000084.1:49879-50009 GCF_002477705.1 Stenotrophomonas sp. UBA7606
GCCGGTGACGTGATCACCTATACGTTTGATGTCAGCAACACCGGTACGGTGGACCTGACCCAGGTGGTGGTGAGCGATGCGAAGCTGCCGGGCCTGGTGTGCACCATCGCCAGCCTGCCGGTGGGTGCGA
>NZ_DLJW01000053.1:0-3683 GCF_002477705.1 Stenotrophomonas sp. UBA7606
GGCACTACATGAGCCCCCCTGCCGAGCATGGCTCGGCACTACATGAGCCCCCCTGCCGAGCATGGCTCGGCACTACATGAGCCCTCCTGCCGAGCATGGCTCGGCACTACTGTAGAGACCACCTCATGCGGCTCCCTGCCAAGCAGGACTCGGCACTACCCGCAGACGTGGTCCGGCGCTGCCTGCGGCATTATCATTCGCAGCATCGCGGCCGTGGCCGCTGGCAGTCACCGCAAGGATTTACCGCAATGATGGAAGAACTCCTGATCGTCACCACCGGTGGCACCATCGACAAGATCTACTTCGACGACAAGTCCGACTACCAGATCGGCGACCCGCAGATCGGCATGATCCTGCGCGAGTTGGGCGTCACCTTCCGCTTCAACGTCATTCCGATCCTGCGCAAGGATTCACTGCATATCACCGATGACGACCGCGAACTGATCCGCGCCACCATCGCCGCCCAGCCCACCCGCCACGTGCTGGTCACCCACGGTACCGATTCGATGGTCGCCACCGGCAAGGTGCTGGCCACCATCCCCGGCAAGACCATCGTGATGACCGGCGCACTCAGCCCGGCCCGCTTCCGCGGCTCGGATGCCGAGTTCAACATCGGTTGTGCCATCGGTGCAGTGCAGTCGCTGCCGGAAGGTGTGTATATCGCCATGAACGGCCGCATCTGGAACCCGGAAAAGGTCCGCAAGAACGTGGACGCCAATCGCTTCGAATCCGTGTAATGGCCAAAAGCACCCGCGCCACCGCTGCGTTGGACAAGGCCGGCATCAGCCATGGCCTGCATGCCTATGACTACTCGGCCGATGTCGACAGCAAAGGCCTGGCCGCCGCGCAGGCGCTGGGTATCACCCCGACCCGTATGTTCAAGACCCTGATGGCCTGGGTCGACAAGCAGCCGTTGATCGCGGTGATCCCGTCCGACCAGCGTCTGTCGTTGAAAAAACTTGCCGCCCAATGTGGCGGCAAGCACGGGCAGATGATGGAAGTGGCCGAGGCTGAGAAGCGCAGTGGTTACAAGGTCGGCGGCATCAGTCCGTTCGCACAGCAACGGCCGGCCAAGGTGGTGTTCGCCAGCAGCGCACAGCAGCACGACACGCTGTACATCAATGCTGGCCAGCGCGGACTGCTGCTGGATCTATCCCCCGCCGATGCGCTGCGTTTCCTGCAGGCCAGCTGCGCCGATATCTGCGAAGACTGAGCCCCGTTCAACGACGACTGGCGTTACCGCGCCTGCCCACCGTCGCGGCAGCGCAACGCCACTCAGAATGTTATCGACCAGCCATTGAGCCGACCGGTGTCGCCGCTGGCCTTGTCGTGCACGCGCAGCGTCCAGCTGCCATTCAAGGCCTCCCTGGACAGATCCACCTCGAAGGTCTGCTTGATGTCGTCGGCGCTGCCGCCTTCATAGTTGCTCAGCAGGTAGGCGCTGCCATCGGGCGCCACCAGCTCCACCTTCAGGTCCCCGCGCCAACCATGGCTGATATCAACGTTCACCGGGGTAGCAGCAGGTGCGTTGGCGCTGCGCCCGCTCACTTCGATCCTGCTCTCCACCGTGGCGTTGTCGGCAATATCCACGCCTTCACCGCTGCGATAGGTCTGGGCTGGCACCAGGCCCCAGCTGGCTTTCAGACTGAGACCTGCATAGCTCCCATAAGCGGTGAGCATCACGTGGTACAGGCCCGGAACAGGCGCCGGGAAACTGCAGCTCTCACCGTTGCCACCCCGGAAGGGACGGCAGTCAAACGCGCTGCTGGTGGGCCGGGTGCCCGCGCGCACGTAAAGATCCGCATCACCACTGCCGCCGCTGATGCTGATCAGCAGGTTGGAGGCACCGTTTGGCAGCTGCACCGTGTAATAGCGGTTGCGCCCCTTGCTGCCCGCCAGCCCGGTCAACGCCACCCCGTTGGTGAGCACCGCATCCGGTTCGGGCTCGGGCGCCGGTGGCGGCGCCTCGCCCATCGCCATGGCCACCGCGGCCTGTGCGTTGACGATGCCGACGCCGATTTCCCTGTCCGGCACCGCAGGGAAGGCCGTGGCAGTCTGCTTCAGCAGCGCCTTGACCTGTGCAGGTGTCAGCACGGTGTCGCTCACCTGCTGTACCAGCGCCACCACACCTGCCACATGCGGCGCTGCCATCGACGTGCCACCGTAGTAGCCGTAGCTTTCCACGGACGGCTCCTTGCGACCGCTGTTGAGGGTGGAAACGATGTTGCTGCCAGGCGCGGCCATATCCACCGCCGGGCCAAAATTCGATTGCTGGCTGCTGCTCCAGATGGCGCGCCTGCCGGCACTGTCGCTGGCACCGACGGCAATCACGTTGGCACAGTTGGCCGGCGCTGCATTGGCGACGTTGACGTTGTCATTGCCGGCAGCCACCACCACGGTGGTGCCACGGGCCACCGCGCTGTTGATGGCCTCCTGGAAGGTAGGTCCGCATGCGCCGGAGCCGCCAAGACTGAGATTGATGACCTCGGCCGGATGCGGGTTGGCCGGCGCGTCGGCGACAACGCCCCCTGCCGCCCAGACAATCGCATCGGCGATGTCCGACAGATAGCCACCGCAGCGGCCCAGTACCCGTACCGGCACGACACGTGCCCCCGGCGCCGTGCCCGCAACCCCGCGCGCATTGTTGCTCACCGCTGCCACTGTGCCTGCCACGTGCGTGCCATGCCAACTGGAGGCCTGTGCGGCATGGCTGCCGCCGCATTGGTTCGCGGCCACCCAGTCCCCGGGATCACGGGCATCGCCATCACGGCCATCGCCATCATTGGCCATGGCCGGGTCACTGATGAAATCATGGCCAGGCAACAGATTGGCATCCAGGTCACTGTGCGCGGCAACCCCGGTATCCAGTACCGCCACCACGACCCCGGCACCGTCGGCATGATCCCAGGCCTGCGCGGCGCGTATGCCGTAGTTGCCGGTGTACGCCCACTGGTCGGTGAAGCGTGGGTCGTCAGGAATTGCATGAAGTGTGAAGCGGCGATCCACTTCCACATAGTCGATAGCCGGGTCCATCGCCAATCTGCGCATCAGCCGCTCACTGTCCATGCGTCCCAGCGGCGAGCTCAAACGCAGCAGCTCCGCACCGATGGCGAGCCGTTGCACCGTTGCGGTCGCAGCCAGCCTGCCACCTGCCGGGAGTGAAGCAGCAGCGCTGGCGAGGGTTCTGCGCAACCCGGCGCCCGTTTCCTCGGCATCGCCGAGCTGCCGGTATCTGACAATGAAGCGCTGATGGCTGGCGGCTTGTTCCAGGCCGGCCAGGTGCACGTCTGCGGCATGCGCCGGCACCGCCACAAGCAGAATTGCCAAAGACGCTGCCCCCGCCAGAAGGCTGGAGCGGCGCGGCATGGGCTGGGATTGAATTGAGGTCATGGTTCTGGCCTTGCGCGTAGTGGGAACGTGGCCTGTGCGCTCTTTGCATTGCCGGTGTTGCGAGCGCGTCGTGGCTTGCCTGCCGGACCGGGTAGCTGCTTGTTTCCGCATGCTTACGGTCTGTGGCTCTACGCTACGGCGGTCATGCGGCTGCTGTTATCGGTTTTTGAACGCGGGTTGGTGTTGCTGCCAGCGCCTTTGATGGTCGGGGTGGCGTGCGGATTGGGTGGTGATTTCCTTGGGGTGGTGCGGGGATTTCTGGCTTCGGGAAGGTCTTGCCGAGCATGGCTCGG
>NZ_DLJW01000053.1:3968-34814 GCF_002477705.1 Stenotrophomonas sp. UBA7606
GCCGAGCATGGCTCGGCGCTACCGGGCTGCGTTTGCCGCGCATCGCTACGCACAATGTGAAACGGCCTCCGGTGCGGAACCGGAGGCCGTTGTGGATGACGACTTCGCTTGTGCGCTGCTTAGAACGTGATCGACCAGCTGTTGATCTTGCCGGTGTCGCCACTGGCCTTGTCGTTGACCCGCAGCTTCCAGCTGCCGTTGAGTGCTTCGCTGGACAGGTTCACTGTGAAAGTCTGCTTGATGTTGTCGGCGCTGCCGCCGGCATAGTTGCTGAGCACATAGACACTGCCATCCGGTGCCACCAGGTCCACCTTCAGGTCACCCTTCCAGGTGTGGCTGATGTCGACGGCGACCGGCGTGGCCGCAGCTGCGTTGCCACTGCGGCCGGAGACGCTGATGGCACTTTCCACCGTGGCGTTGTCGATGATGTTGACCGCCGTGGCATTGCTGTAGGTCTGGCTGCCGCCACCGCTGCTGCCTGTGCCCCAGCTGGCTTGCAGGCTCAGCCCGGAATAGGCCGAGTAGGCAGACAGCATGACGTGGTAGGTGCCCGCCACCGGGGTGGCGAAGCTGCAGCTTTCCGCGTTGCCGCTCTTGTAAGGGCGGCAATCGTAGGTGGAGCTGGTCGGCTGGCTGCCGGCGCGCACATACAGGTCGGCATCGCCGCTGCCGCCGGAGCTGGCGATCACCAGATTGGTGGCACCGGCCGGCACCTGCACCGTGTAATAGGTGCTGCTGCCGGCAGCACCCGACAGGCCGGTGAGTGGCACGCCATTGTTCAGGACCGAGCCACCCGTGCCCGGGTCCGGCGGGTTGGTGCCGCCCATCGCTGCCGCCACCGCCGCCTGCGCGTTGACGATACCGGCGCCGATGGCCTTGTCCGGCGTTGCCGGGAACGGCGTCACCGTGCTCTTGAGCAAGGCCTCCACCTGCGCGGGCGTCTTGATCGGGTTGGACACCGATTGCACCAGCGCCACCACACCTGCCACATGCGGCGTAGCCATCGAGGTGCCGCCGTAGGAAGCATAGCTCTCGGCGGACGGCCCCTTGGTGCCACTGTTGAGCGTGGACAGGATGTTGCTGCCCGGCCCGGCGACATCCACCAGGGTGCCGAAATTGGATTGCTGGCTGCTGCTCCAGATCGAGCGCTTGCCGGCACTGTCATTGGCGCCCACTGCAATCACGTTGTTGCAGTTGGCCGGCGACGCGGTGGAGACGTTGACGTTGCTGTTGCCGGCCGCGATCACCAGGGTGGTGCCACGGCCCACCGCTGCATTGATCGCGTTCTGGGTAGTGGTGCCGCAACTGCCGGAGCCGCCAAGGCTGAGGTTGATCACTTCGGCCGGGTTGGGGTTGGCAGGTACACCGCTGACCGTGCCGCCAGAAGCCCAGACAATCGCGTCGGCGATGTCCGAGTCATAACCACCGCAGGTACCCAGCACGCGCACCGGCAGGATCCGCGCGTTGAACGCCGTGCCGGCCACGCCCTTGGCGTTGTTGGTCACCGCGGCGATGGTGCCGGCCACATGGGTGCCATGCCAGCTGGAGTTCTGCGCCGGATGGCTGCCACCGCACTGGTTGGCGGTCACCCAGTCGCCGGGGTCGCTGGGGTCGGCATCGCGGCCATCTCCATCGTTGGACACCGAGGTGTCGGCAATGAAGTCGTAGCCGGGCAGCACGTTGGCATTGAGGTCACTGTGGCTGGTGATGCCTGTATCCAGCACCGCGACCACCACGCCGGTGCCGGTCGCGTTGTCCCAGGCCTGCGGCGCTTTGATGCCATAGGTGCCCGAATAGCCCCATTGCTCGCTGTAGCGGGTGTCATTGGGGGTCAGGCTGATGGTGTTGAGGCGATCGACCTCCACGTATTCCACGTTGGGATCGGCGGCCAGCTTGCGCATGAGGGTTTCAGCCTCGGCACGGTCCAGCCTGGCGTCGGCACGGACCACGTCCGCGCCCACCGCCAGGCGGCGCATGTGCTGCACGCCCACGCTCTTGCCGGCGCGGCTGGGCAGCGCGCGCGCGGCCGAACTCAGGGTCTGCCGCAGGGCCGTCTCACCGGCAGCCTGGCGGCTGTCCTGACGGTACTTGACGATGAAGCGCTGGTGCGTCGGGGCCGAGTCCAGCCCGGCCAGATGCACTTCACCCGCCCACACGGGGGCACACAGCAACAGGGAGGACAACGAGGCGGTGCCAACAACCACCAACCCACGGACCAGCATACGGCGCGATTTGGATGACATTGATGAGCCCTTCTACATTGAGAGGAAGCCGCTTGCGCGGCGCCAGTCCTGCCCGGGCCCTGCCAGTACGAGAAGAGGTTGCTGCCCGGGTAGAACTACCCGAACCAGTCCCCTGTTACCGATCCGTTGGCGGACAGTAAATGGCGGCTGAACCCATTACAAGTGGGTTACAGACGAAACTGTCGCGCGGATCACGTTTACGCAAGTGGATGATTTGTAAAGACAATTAGGTGATCAATACGACTGCAGCAGGCTTCCGTACGGCAGCAGATGTCCCGCAAATGACTTCGCGGACAAAAAAAAAGACCGCTGCGGCAGCTGCCGCAGCGGTCTTCGGGTCATGCCCGTTCAGCAGGCTCAGGCGTCCAGACGCACCAGCCAACCGTGACGGTCCGGCTGACGGCCGTACTGGATATCGGTCAGCTCCTTGCGCAGCGACATGGTCACTTCACCGGCCGGCGCGTTGATGTCGCCCACCGAGAAACCCTCGCCCTTGAGCTGGCCGATCGGGGTGATCACCGCGGCGGTACCGCAGGCGAACACTTCGGTGATCTCGCCCGATGCCACGCCCTGCTTCCACTCATCGATGGTGACCTTGCGCTCTTCCACGGTCATGCCGCGGTCGCGGGCCAGCTGCAGCAGCGACTCGCGGGTGATGCCTTCCAGGATGCTGCCCGACAGGGCCGGGGTGACCAGCTTGTTTTCCTTGCCGTAGACCAGGAACACATTCATGCCGCCCAGTTCTTCCAGGTACCTGCCCTCGATCGGATCGAGGAACAACACCTGCGAGCAGCCCTGCGCCTGCGCCTGCTGCTGCGGCAGCAGCGAGGCAGCATAGTTGCCACCGCACTTGGCAGCACCGGTACCGCCCTTGGCAGCGCGCGCGAAATCGGTGGACAACCAGATCGCCACCGGCGCCACGCCCTTGGCGAAGTACGGACCGGCCGGGCTGGCAATGACGTAATAGGTGGCCTTGTGCGCGCCGCGCACACCCAGGAACGCCTCGTCACCAATCATGAAGGGGCGGAAGTACAGGCTGGCTTCATCGGCATCGGACACCCAGTCCTTGTCCAGCGCCACCAACTGCTTCAGCGACTCGACGAAGATATCGGCAGGCAGCTCCGGCAGCACCAGGCGGCGCGCCGAACGTTGCAGGCGGGCGGCATTGGCTTCCGGGCGGAAGGTCCAGACCGAGCCATCCGCGTGGCGGTAGGCCTTGATCCCCTCGAAGATCTCCTGGCCGTAATGCAGCACGGCGGCGGCCGGGTCCAGCGAGATCGGGCCATACGGCGTTACTGCCGCATCGTGCCAACCGGCGTCCTTGTCCCAGCGTACGGCCACCATGTGGTCGGTGAAATACACACCAAAACCCGGCTTTTCCAGGATCTTGGCGCGCTCCTCGGCGCTGCGCGGGTGGTCCGAACGGGTGACATCGAAGCTCAGGGAAGACTGGGACACCGGATAATTCCTTCCAGATTGCGGGATGGGACAGCCCCGGCACCACGGCGGCACCGGGGGTGCAACACAAACCGTCACCGGCCTCGCCGGTGCGGCCTTACAGCATGCCAGTTTCCAGGCGCGCCGCCTCGGACATCATGTGACGACCCCATGGCGGGTCGAACACCAGATCGACGTCGGCCTGGGCCACCGTCGGAATCATCTCCAGCTTGCTGCGCACGTCATCCACCAGGATCTCGCCCATGCCGCAACCGGGTGCGGTCAGGGTCATCTTGACATCGACCTCGCGCTGGCCATCGTCCAAGTGCTTGATATCCACTTCGTAGATAAGCCCAAGATCGACGATGTTGAATGGGATTTCGGGGTCAAAACAGGTGCGAAGCTGCTCCCACACCAGCTTTTCCACGTCTTCGTCACCGGCATTCTCGGGCAGTTCCAGGCCCGGCGGCGGCTCCTTGCCGATGGCATCGCCGTCCTTGCCGGCAATACGGAACAGGTTGCCTTCGACAAATACCGTATAGCTGCCCCCCAGAGCCTGGGTGACATAGCCATAACTGCCGGCCGGCAAGGTCACGCTGTCGCCCTGCGGCACCATCACGGCCGGGCAATCACGCTCAAAATGAACTGGTTCGCTGCTACGGGAATACATGTGGATCGATATGGGGACGCGGTGGCTACCCGCAATGGGGCCATTTTATCCGACTGAGCGCACTCGCCGCTGAAACGCTATGCTGCGGAATCTGTTCGGGAATACCCATGTCGCCTGTTTCTTCGCCAGCCAGCCGCTCCCGCCCCTGGCTTTGGCTCGTGTTGTTGCTGCTGGGAAGCGTCACCGTCACCGTCGCCTGGCTGTTCGCAGCCCTCACCACCGGCACCCAGGCCGGCTGGATGGCCGTTGTCACCGCGCTGGAAGCGGCCTGGATGCTCCGCCTGGGTGCCTTCCCGGCGGGCCGGGCGCGCGTCATCGTGACCGTGCTGGCCACGCTGGTGATCACCGCTGCCGCCAACTGGGGCATCGCTGCCACCTACATTGGTGGCCCGATGGGGCTGGCCCCCTGGGAGTCGGCGCTGCGCATGGGGCCTTACCTGGCATGGACCTTGTTGTCGCTGGCCAACGGTGTGGCCGAAGCGGTGTGGCTGGTCATCGCGCTGCTGGTGGCGTGGCGCGCGGCACGCTGACGGGCAGCGTGTCCGGAGGGATGCCCGGCAAAACCCGAAGCTGCTGTGCGCACATGCGGCGGTGCCACCCACGCACATACCGCCAGGTTGAGCACTCATAGTTGCTGGACGCCACACGCCACCGAGCAGTCCATATGCCACCTCGGCGCTGACCCGCCAAACGCATCGACCACAGCGGTGGCATCGCCGCACTGCAGACAGGCGTTGCCCAGACTTATCCATGCATCCGGAAAGCCGGACTGCTCCCGCGCCAGATCTGCGAACCGAGCACATCCGGACCGGAAGTCGCCCAGTTCCGCCAAAGCCATCACCAGTATCTGTCGCCCAGCCATATCCGTAGGCCTGTGCTGCAGAAACTACCGTAAGGCCGCTGCGGCCGGATCGACCTCTCCCGCGCGCAGGCGAGCAAGTGCGCGCCGACACACACTGACTTCGTCCAATGAGTCCTCCCGGGCACTGGGGCCATTCAAGCCACAAAAAGTGGCGACCCAAAAGCGCGAGCCCGCGCTCGGCTCAGCCGTCACGGCACCGGACCATGATGCCCCCCGGACCTGGACACTCTCTCTCCCAGCGCGCGTTTCAGCGAGCACAGCAGTCAATCCGTGCTTGAGGGGCCGTGCCGGCATTGCCCGGCACCGCTGGGCGTTTTTTTATTCTGCGCGGCGCCGCCAGCGCATGCCACGGGTACAGCCGCCGGGCCGCATCAGTGCCATGAGGTGGTCTTGTTCCTGCGCGTCTTCTCTTTCGAGACGCGATATCGGCAGCAGCACGGGGCCTTGTCGTTGGGGCCCCAGGGAATGCCCTTGTATTTGGTCCTGCGTTCCACGCACATGGGAGGTGCAGTGAAAACCTGGCATCACCTGCTTCAGAGCAATCAGATACTCGACCTATCCGCGCTGCCCGCCGATGGCTTCCGCCTGGTCATGTGCAAGGGGCGGAGCACGCGCCTGCATGCGCCTACAGGCTGGAGCAGCGTGATCCTCGTGTTGGCCGGATCGCTTGGCCTTGCCAGCGCCGCCACTGCGTGGACGCTGAGCTCACGGCAATGCCAGGTATGGGTAGACGGCGCATTGCGCCTGTACATGGCGCGCATGGGATGGTGGCTGTGCGTGGCTGCGCCAGCGGACATCTGGAAGCTGGCGGTTGATCACCGCCATGCAGATAACTACGGATTTCTGCCGCATCAGTTCAACGCCGATCACCGGATGATCCGCGCGATAGCCCGCACGTTCCACAACCCCGCGGCACAACGAACGTCGCTGGCGATCGACCACATCCACCTGGCGCACCTGTGCGGTGCCTTGTGCGAGCGCCAGCAGGCACTGCAGGCGCAACTGCAACGCTGCAGCGGCCGGACCGCGCTGCGCCGCCATCAGACCCTGCTGCGGCTGCTGCGCGTCCAGCACCTGATACGTCATACCACCGAAGACCGCCTGGACCTGCAGCAACTGGCCGCCAGCGCCAACTATTCCCCCACCCATCTGATCCGCGCCTATCGGGATGTCTTCGACGAGACCCCCAGCGAATTTGCCAACCGACTACGGCAACAACGCGCCTGGGCAATGGTGCGCGGCACCGCATTGTCCATCGGCGAAATATCCCAGGCGCTGGGCTTTGACAGTGAGAGTGCCTTCTGCCGGGCGTTCAAGCAGGCGTTCGGCCTGACCACCGGGCAGGCACGTCGGCTGGAAACCACCGCGTCCGCCCCGCCCTCCCGGCCTTGAGGCCTATGGCCCCGACGTGATTCATCACCGCCGCTCCCAACGCCAGGACAGCTGCACTGAACCTGCGACGACTGCTGAGGGGTCCGGCTGTCCCCTGCGTCTACATCAACAGACCCCCCGAACCGCTGCAGGACGGCGCCGGAGCGCCCCGTCCTGTTCCCCAGATCGTCAGGAGCATGCCTGTGCAAGCGAGCATTCAACATCATCAAATCCAGGGTTCGCAGGGCCTGGACCTTTCCCTGCAGCGCGGTGAACGCATCCACGCCATCACTGGCCGCGGCCGCGGCAACCGGCTGTTCATCCCCGCTGGCTGGATCAGCGCGACGCTGATACTGGATGGTTCGCTGGACCTGATCAATGGCGCGACACCATGGAAACTGGCATCACGCCGCGTGCAGCTGTGGACCGACGGCAGCCTGCGCCATTTCAGTCCCCAGCACAGTTGGTGGCTGTGCGTGGCTGCGCCTGCCGCCATGTGGCAGCGTCCGCTGCGCAGCACGGCATCCATCATCAACCACCTGATTCCACGCGAGATGCCATGTGATGTGGATCTGGCCCGGTTGATGGTGCAGTTGTGCCGGGCACGCTGGTTCAAGGGGGCTGACAGTGCGCCCGCCGGCGACATGCTCGGCGGCCTGCGCGAAGTACTGATCGAACGCCAGCGCCCCCTGTATGGCCAGCTCGAGCGCTGCAGCGGCCGCACCGCCCTGCGCCGCCATCAAACCCTGCTGCGGCTGCTACGGGTGCAGCACCTCATCCGCTGCAATGTGGACAGCCGCCTGGGGATGACCAGCCTGGCCGCCGCCGCCAACTACTCGCCTACCCATCTGATCCGCGTCTATCGCGAAGTATTTGGTGAAACCCCCAGCGAATATGCAGCACGGTTGCGTAACCAGCGCGCCTGGGACCTTGTCTGTGACAGCAACGCGCCCATCTGCGAGATATCCGAACAGTTGGGCTTCGAAAGCGAAAGCGCCTTCTGCCGCGCGTTCAAGCACAGCTTTGGCTGCACCACCACCGCCGCACGGCGCAGGCAGGTCACCCCCACACCTGCCCTGCGCAGGGTGGCTGCCGAGCCTGCACCTGCAGCACAGAAGCTGCAGGACGAGTATGAGGCGGCCGTCTGCTGACGGCCGCCGCGCTCAATGGCCCCCGTCCAGCGCCTTGAGTTCGCTGACCAGGGCGCTGGCTGCCTCTGCACCGTCGCCATACAGCATGCGCGTGTTGTCGGCATAGAACAGCGCGTTCTCGATGCCGGCAAACCCCGTGCCCTTGCCGCGCTTGATGACGATGGTGTTCTTTGAATTGACCACGTCCAGGATCGGCATGCCGTAGATCGGGCTGCCTGGGTCGGTCTTGGCCACCGGATTGACCACGTCATTGGCGCCGATCACCAGAGAGACATCGGTGTTGGCAAATTCCGGATTGATGTCGTCCATGTCGGCGATCAGGTCATAGGGCACACCTGCTTCGGCCAGCAGCACGTTCATATGGCCGGGCATGCGCCCGGCCACCGGATGGATGGCGAACTTTACCTTCACCCCACGCTCGATCAGCCGCTGCGCCAGCTCCCAGATCTTGTGCTGGGCCTGGGCAACCGCCAGCCCGTAACCCGGCACGATCACCACACGCTCGGCAAAGGCCATCATCGCTGCGACGTCGGCCGCTTCGATCGGCTTCTGGCTGCCGGTGATTTCCGCGCCCTGGCCACCACCGCCAAAGTTGGAGAACAGCACGCCGCTGATCGGCCGGTTCATCGCCTTGGCCATCAGCCGGGTCAGCAGGATGCCGGCAGCACCGACCATCATGCCGGCAATGATCAGCGCCTCGTTGCCCAGCACATAGCCTTCAAACGCCACCGCCAGGCCGGTGAAGGCGTTGTACAGCGAAATGACCACCGGCATGTCCGCGCCGCCGATCGGCAACGTCATCAACACGCCCAGCGCCAGCGCCACCACGAAGAAGCTGATGATCGCCACCGGCTGCAGGCTGACCGCTGCCCATGCGCCCAATGCCAGCATCGCCAACGCAACCAGCAGGTTGAAGGCCTGCTGGCCCGGGAACGTCACCCGCTTGTCCAGGCGCCCATCGAGTTTGGCCCAGGCGATGATCGACCCGGACAGCGACACCGCACCGATCGCCGAACCGATCACCGCCAAGGCCAACACGGTGGTCGACGGCAAGCGTGCCGACAGATCGGCAATGGCCTGTGCGCTCCAATGGTTGGTATCGCGGCTGGCAAGGTCGGAGAAGCGCAACAGTTCCACTGCACCGATCGCCGCCGCCGAGCCGCCGCCCATGCCGTTGTACAGCGCCACCATCTGCGGCATGTCGGTGATGGCCACTTTCTTTGCCGATACCCAGGCCAGCCCGGTGCCCAGCACCAGCGCCACCAGGATCAGGGCGATGTTGTGCAGTCCTGGCAGGAAGAACGTCGCCGCGGTTGCGATCAGCATGCCTGCGCCGGCCCATTGGATGCCGCTGCGCGCGGTCTTGGGCGAGGCCATGCGCTGCAGCCCCAACAGGAACAGCGTGGCGGCAACCAGGTAACTCGTATTGACCAGCATCGATAAGCTCATGCGCCGGCCTCCAGAGCCGTCTGCGTGTGGGGGGGCGGCTGCTTGTCCAGCCGGTGGTGCTCGCGCATCTCGATGGCCGTCTTCAACAGGCCGATCATGCCCAGTCCAAATGCCACCAGCCCCAACGCCAGCTGCCCCAGCGCCGTGCTGCTGGCCAGCGCGGCCCCCAGCAGGCCCAACACGATCGGCAGCAACGCCTGGATGGCCAGCACCCAAAGCATGACGCCTCCCTTGCGCGGGTCTTCCCAGACCTTCCTGGACATCGTGTTCTGTGTTTTGCGGGGGTCCTGCAGCGAGGACATGCCGACACCGACACCGGCGTACAGCAGTGCACTGTTATAGGCATCGAGCATGCCGTCCATGCCATTGAACAACGGTCGGGCGGCGTAGCCAAAGGCCACCAGCAGCGCCGGATACTGCAGGTAGCTCAGCCACTGGAACACCTGGCGGGCGCTGATGCCGGGGGCAGCGGCCTGCACGGAAACCCCGCTCACTTGTCCTTGCCTTCGGGCTTCTTCGAGCTTTTGAACATGTCCAGCATGCGCTCGGTCACCACATAACCACCGGCCGCGTTGCCGGCGCCCAGCGCAACAGCAATGAAACCGATGACCTTCTCCAGGGTGGTATCGGCATGGCCCAGCACCACCATCGCGCCGATCAGCACGATGCCGTGGATGAAGTTGGAACCGGACATCAACGGTGTATGCAGGATCACCGGCACCCGCGAAATGATCACGTGGCCGGCAATGGCTGCCAGCATGAAGATGTACAACGCTACGAACCCGTCGCCCATTGCTGTTCTCTCCGAAGGCGGCAAACGCCTGCCCGGCATCATAACCAAGCCAGCAAAGCGGATGCGACGGTTGCGTTGTCAACCGATCCGGCAGCGGCGCGTTATAGAGGCCGAGACCCCTCGGAACCCGTACCCTGTGCTGGTGACCAGCCCGCCCCTGACCAACCCGACTGACGCTGTACCTGCCTCGCTGGATGCGTTCCTGGCCGGCATCGGGCCACGCGCCTTCCGCTTTGCCGAGGCCGGGTTGCGCCAACGTGAGGATGCGCTGGACGCGGTGCAGGACGCCATGGAACGCATGCTTGGCTACCGCGACCACCCGGCCAGCGAATGGACGCCACTGTTCTGGAGCATCCTGCGCCGGCGCATCATCGATCTGCAGCGGCGCCGCAGTTTCCGCCTGAAGTTCTGGGCACCGCAGGCCGAACAGGACCAGGACAGCACCATCGACTGGGCCGACCATGCCCCCGGCCCGGCCGAACAGCACCAGCAGCAGGTGCAGTACGCACAACTGGTACAGGCCCTGCGCAGGCTGCCGGCACGGCAACGCGAGGCATTCAGCCTGCGCGTGCTGCAGGAACTGGACGTGGCCACCACCGCCAAGGCGATGGGCTGCTCCGAAGGCTCGGTAAAAACCCATCTGTCGCGCGCGCGCGACGCCCTGATGCAGCAACTGGAGGAAGTGCGGTGAACCGCCTGCCCAACACCCCCGAAGGCTTCGATCGCTCGCTGCGGCAACTGCAGCAGCAGGCCGACAGCCAACTGTCCGCGGCCACGCTGGCGCGCCTGCGCCAGGGCCGCCAGCAGGTCGGCAGCCGCACATCCGGCGCGCCGTCACGCCGCGCAGGCTGGCTGCTGGCCACCGCCTGCTCTGCAGTCCTGGCAGTGGCGCTGGGCCTGCAGTTCAGCAACAGCAGCCCGCCCACCCCGCCGGCCCCTGCCCCTACCATCGCTGACCAGAGCGAAGACGACACCACCCTGCTGTTCGACGAAAGCCCCGAGCTGTACCTGTGGCTGGGTTCGGACACCCTGGCAATGGAATGAAGCCCATGCACACCCGCCCCCTTTTCCTGCTGCTGCCCCTGCTGCTGGCCTGCGCGCCGGCCTTGGCACAGCAAGCCGCCCTGCCCGAATGGGACCAACTGACCCCGGCCCAGCGCGAGACCCTGATCGCACCGCTGCGTGACCGCTGGAATGCTTCCCCCGAGCGCCGCCAGCGCACCTATGACCATGCCCGCAGCTGGCAGCAGATGACCCCGGAACAGCGCGAACAGGCCCGGCGCGGCATGCACCGGTTCGAGAATATGTCGCCCAGCCAACGCCGCGATGCACAGGCGCTGTTCGACAAGATGCGCGGCATGGACAAGGACCAGCGCCAGCAACTGCGCGAGCAATGGAACAGGATGAGCCCGGAACAGCGCCGCCAGTGGGTGGAGGCCAACCCGCCCGCTGCCCGCCCCCCGCGCTGACCCGGCCGGTAATGCCGGGCCCTGCTCGGCAGGGGCCTTACCCGCAAAGCCAAAAGCCCCCCTCCCCGGCCCTTCCCCTTGGCCTGCGCCCAAAAGGAGGGGGGTAGTGCCGAGCCATGCTCGGCAGGGGCTCGCCGAGCGAAAAGCCACCTGCTCCCGCGCGCCGAAGAGAACTTCACCCGGCGTGCCGACCCATGCTCGGCAAAAGCCTTTCAAACAACGCATCCGCACTGCAGGAGCAGCCTCCACCGCGCAGCAGGCTTCAGCAAAACCACAGGCGAGCCAGAATTCCGATGCATGATCGGCCTCGAGGCTTACATCGCTCGAGGCATATATCACGGCGGCGAGGCGATTTCCGCGTAGAACCCCAGCCGAGCATGGCTCGGCTCTACCCAGGGCGGTCAGACCGGCGGAATCTCGCCACCGGCCGGGCGTGCCGGCCACACGGTCTTGGCCAGCAGCTCGTCGTTCCAGTCGAACGACAACTTGCCTTCCTTGAGGAACAGCACGACGAAGTTGTAAACGTTGCGGGCGAACATCTCGCTGGCATGCACTGCACCCATGCTGGCCAGATTCAGCGGCCCGGCCACGGTCACTCCGCCCACATCGCGCGTCTGGCCTGGTTCGGTCGCCTCGCAGTTGCCACCGGTTTCGGCGGCCAGATCGACGATGACGCTGCCCGGGCGCATGCCCGCCACCATCGCGGCGGTCACGATCTTCGGTGCCGGGCGCCCGGGTACGGCGGCCGTGCAGATGACCACGTCAACATTCTTCAGGTGCTCTCCCAGGCGGCGCTGCTGCTCGGCCCGCTCTTCCTCGGTCAGCTGGCGTGCATAGCCACCCTCACCGGCCGCGCTGACGCCCAGGTCCAGGAACTTGCCACCCAGCGACTCGATCTGCTCGCGGGTCTCCGGGCGCACGTCGAACCCCTCGACCGCTGCGCCCAGGCGCTTGGCGGTTGCCACCGCCTGCAGGCCGGCAACGCCGGCGCCAACCACCAGCACCCGCGAGGGGCGGATGGTGCCGGCGGCGGTGGTCAACATCGGGAAGAAGCGCGGGGCCAGCTGGGCGGCGATCAGGGTTGCCTTGTAACCGGCCATGCCGGCCTGCGAGCTGAGTACGTCCATCGCCTGCGCACGGGTGGTGCGGGGTAACCG
Organism: Stenotrophomonas sp. UBA7606; assembly: GCF_002477705.1. Taxonomy (NCBI): domain Bacteria; kingdom Pseudomonadati; phylum Pseudomonadota; class Gammaproteobacteria; order Lysobacterales; family Lysobacteraceae; genus Stenotrophomonas; species Stenotrophomonas sp. UBA7606. Next base: position 16,571 of record NZ_DLJW01000053.1, read on the forward strand.
CTCCAACGGAAAGGTCTGCAACTGCCGCGCCTGCATTGCCGCGGCACGCTCGGCATCGGCCTGCGGGTGCAGGCTGCCAACCAGTACCGTGCCGGTCTTGAGTCGGGCCAGGGTTGCCGGTGGCGGTGCCTGCACGCACAGCACCACATCGGCGGTTTCAAGTGCGTCACCGAGCGTGGCGCCTGCATCCACATAGGCCTGGTCGGTAAAACCGGCGGCGGTACCCGCCCCCGGCTGCAGATGTACCTGCGCCCCTGCGGACAGCAACTTCTTCACCGTTTCCGGTGTGGCGGCAACACGCCGCTCACCGTCGGCGGTTTCCTTTACTACCCAGACATCAACGGCCATTCCAGTCCCCGATGCGCGATGGATCAACCCTCGGATCGTAGCAAAGCCTTGGCCGCCAGCGGCAGGCCTGCGGCCTGCCGGACAGGATCAGACGGGAGAGACCTGCGGCTCCAGCCGGTCCAGTACACCCTGCATGGCGCTGTCAAAAGCACCATCATCGACATGCGCGCGCAGCCGGCCCAGCCGCACCATTACTGCCAACTCCTCGGGCGAGGCCACGCAGAAACGGATGCCACGGCGGTTGACGAACAACAGCCGCGAGGAAATCGGGCTGACCCAGGACAGCTTGCCTGCCTGCAGCTTGCCTTCCTTGTCGATGAAATCCAGCCAGGTGCCGATCTCCATCTTGCGGAAGCGCTCGGCATCGGCGTCGTCGAAATCCTCGGCCTTGGTGGCACTGCCAAACTCGATGGCGGGGGCTTCCTGCGGCGGCGGCGTGGGCAAGGCCACCTGTGGCAGCTCCGGCAGCGCGCGTTCCAATTCCGGACGCGCCTCGGCAATGGCCTGCAGCGTGTCGTGCAGGGCATCGATGGCCGTGCTGCCGCCATCGCCATGCAGGCCAACGCTGGCAAAGACCTTGCGCAGACCCGGTTGGCAGGCCTGCAGCCACGGTTTGCCGACGATATGGCGGCGCGCCTCGGTCACTTCCTCCAGCAAGGCGTCCGCCAGCTTCAGGGTTTCAGCCACACCTTCGCCCTCGTCGCCTTCGCGCAACAGGGTAAGAGTGAGATGGTGGTTCCACGGCTGCCGCAGGAAATCCTCGATCGCCTTGGGCAAGGCAACACCGTTGATGCGGCTGTCCAGCTCGCTCGCGGCGCGGGCACGCGCCACTTCCAGTTTCTCCTGGCCACGCTGGGTTTCAGCGGCACGGCGCTCGGCGATTTCGATGCGGCGCCGGTGCTGGGCCAGGAACTCGCGGAACTCTTCTTCCAGGGTCAGGAAGATGGCCAGGTTCTCGTTGAACTCGGCGGTCAGGCGCTCGATGATTTCCTCGACCTTGCCCATCAGCGCGCGCTCGGCCTGGCTCTCGCCGGCATTGCCCTCGCAGGCCTCAGCCAGCGAATTGAGCAGCTTGCGGGCCGGATGGGTCTTCTGCACGAACATGCGCCGGTCCAGCATGGCGACCTTGACGAAAGGCACCACCAACCGGCCGATCAGTTCGCGCGAACGCCCCTCCAGCTCACGCTCGTCCAGCATCACGTCGAACAACATGCTGACCAGGTCGATGGCATCCTCGTCCTGCGGGTCCAGCCGCGCCTCGGCCGGATCCACACCCAGGCGGGTGGCGCCGGACAGCACTTCACTCTTCAGCCGCTGGGCCAGCGATTCACCGTCCTCGCCCACCGCTGCCCGCAAGGTCGCGGTGGGGGTGGCCTGCAACAGCGACAACACCGACATCATCTCGCGCTGGTTGAGCGCACGGTGCTGGCCAGCGCCGGCGGACTGCGCAGCGGCGCTCCCACCTTCGCGCTGCTGCCGCGATTGCGACAGCAACTCATGCAATGCCTCCAGCACCATGTTCTGCGAATCACCGCCATACGCGGCGGCGGCATCAAAGCCGGCACCGCCAGCAAACCCATCCGAGCCGCCGCCGGCCATGCTGCTGCGGCGTTGGCTCCAGCGCTCGGAGAAGCGCTGCGCCCACATCGGCGCGTGCCCTGGGTCGAACTCGTCAGCCTCCGCCTCCGCGGCAGCCTGCGCAGCCGGGCGCTGCGGCTGGGCACGGCGCTGCGGGGCGATGTCGGGCGCGGCACCGGCCTGGGCCAGGCGCTCATCCACGGTCTCGTACAGCTTGCCGATGCCGGCAGCGAACTCGCGCTCGCACAGTTTGAACAGTACCAGCCGCACTTCCGCGGCCAGGTCACAGGTATAGAAGGCCTCGTGCACGGCCACGCCGATATGCTCGGGGCCGATTGGATTGGTATCGGCGTCCAGCGCCGGCACACCGGCAATCCAGGCCAGGCGGTGGTCGATGCGCTGCAGCACCTGCTTCCAGTCACGCAGCAGCACGGTGGCGAAATTGCGCACCGCCAGACGCGATTCCAGCACGTGCTCGGGCACCAGGCTCAACCCGCCTTCGCCCGGCCCGGCCAGCACGCTTTCGGCCGACAGCGGAGTACCGGCGTCCAGCGCGGCCCAGGCTTGCTGCAGATGGGCAGCGAAGCGGCGCGAGATCTCCTCACGCCGGCGGCGCAGCTCGCGCATGCCGTCCAGGAACGCCAGCTGCGAGGCCCCGGCGGTCTCGGCGCGATCGAACAACACATCGTCAAAGCCGCCCAGCACCTTGTCGAAGGCCTGGGAAATGGACGGCAACGCGGCCTCGCGCGCCATCGACAGCAGGCTCTGGTTGCGACCGGGGAGGCCGGCGGAATGCGGATTGGACATCATGCGCAAAGGCTCCGCACCCCGAAAGGCGCTGGACTTCTCAAAAATGGATGGATTGATGCAGACGCGGCCCCTGTTTCCGCACCGGCATGGTAGGCCGAGAAGCTGAACAGGGTAAGTGATGCAGTGCGCACTTCATACCTCACAGCCGGCGGCCCGGCATTGCCTGACATGCTAAGCGGGCGCTGTGGTTTTGGCGAACCCTGCTGCATTCAGCCCGCAAGACCAAGCGCACAGATTTGCCGCTATCCACCGACAGCGGGCCGTCACCCATGGCCGTCTATAATCGATGGCCGCTTTCCCTGCCCGTGAGCCATGTCGGACAACTGCTTCCTGCAGGCGCTGGACCAGCGCCGCTCGGTCCCCTCCCTGCAACTGGGCGCCCCCGCCCCTGACGACGCCACCGTGCTGCGCATGCTGCAATCGGCAGTGCGCGTGCCCGACCACGGCAAGCTGGTGCCGTTCCGCTTCCTGCGCCTGCAGGGCGACGCACGTCACGCGCTGGGCGAGTTCCTGGCCCAGCGCAGCCGCCAGCGCGATCCCCATGCCGCCGATGCCGCAGTGGAAAAGGACCGCCAGCGCTTCTCGCATGCACCGCTGATCATCACCGTGATCGCGCGCCTGCAGGACAACCCCAAGGTTCCGGCCCAGGAACAGCTGCTCACCGCCGGCTGCGTCTGCTTCGCCCTGCTGCAGGCCGCCCAGGGCTGCGGCTTCGGCGCGCAATGGCTGACCGCGTGGATGGCGACCGACCCGGAAGTGGCCCGCCACCTGGGTGTGGCCGAAAATGAACGGATCGTCGGTTTCATCCATATCGGCACCCCCAGGATCGCCGTGCCGGACCGCGACCGCCCCGACCCGGCCAGCCTGCTGCAGGACTGGCAGCCGTGAGCGCAGCCAGCGCCCCGCTGCAGCCGCTCTACCTGATAGACGCCAGCCTGTATGTGTTCCGCGCCTGGCATTCGATGCCGGACGAGTTCCAGGATGCCCAGGGCTGGCCGGTCAACGCAGTTCACGGTTTTGCCCGCTTCCTGCTGGACCTGCTCGAACGTGAGCGCCCGCGGCATATCGCGGTCGCCTTCGACGAGGCCCTGGACAGCTGCTTCCGCCACGCGCTGTACCCGGCCTACAAGGCCAACCGCGACCCGGCCCCGGAAGAACTGCGGCGCCAGTTTGCCCACTGCAAGGCGCTGTGCGCCGCGCTGGGCCTGGAGGTACTGGCCGACCGCGAATACGAGGCCGACGACCTGATCGGCAGTGCCCTGCATGCCGGCCGCGGGCAGCTGCGCGGGGTCATCGTCTCGGCCGACAAGGATTTGTCGCAGCTGCTGCTGGAACACGACGAGCAATGGGACTACGCCCGCAACCAGCGCTGGGGCGCGGACGGGGTAAAGGCCCGGCAAGGCGTGCACGCCCACCAGGTGGCCGACTACCTGGCGCTGAGCGGCGACGCGGTGGACAACATCCCCGGCGTCTCCGGCATCGGCGCCAAATCGGCAGCGGTGCTGCTGGCCCATTTCGGCACGCTGGACGCCCTGCTCGAACGCATCGACGAAGTCCCGTTCCTGCGCCTGCGCGGCGCCGCCACCATCGCCACCCGCCTGCGCGAGCAGCGCGAGCAGGCCCTGCTGTTCCGCCAGCTGACCACCGTGGCGCTGAACGCACCGCTGGCCAATGCCGATGGCCGCTTCCTCCGTACCAGCGGTGACGGCGACATGCTCGGCGGGCTGTGCGAAGCCCTGCGCTTCGGCCCGATGACGCGCCGCCGCCTGATGACGGCTGCCAGCCTGCAAGCCCCTTCCCCCCCTGCAAACGAGTTCGCATGAGCCAGAACACCGCCGAACCCCGCGTTGTCTATGAAGGCAAATACCAGCGGATGCTGGTGCGCGGCACCTGGGAATACAGCGAGCGCACCCACGCCGGCGGCCTGGCAGCGATCATCATCGCGGTCACCCCGCAGGACGAGGTGTTGTTCGTCGAACAGTTCCGCGTGCCGCTGCAGGCCCGCACCATCGAAATGCCGGCGGGGCTGGTGGGCGACATCGACGCCGGCGAATCCATTGAAGCCTCGGCCATCCGCGAGCTGGAAGAAGAAACCGGCTGGACCGCCGACCACGCCGAAGTACTGATGATCGGCCCCACCTCCTCGGGTGCCAGCAACGAGAAGATCGCCTTCGTCCGCGCTACCGGCCTGCGCAAGGTAGGCAGCGGTGGCGGCGACGCCAGCGAGGACATCACCGTGCACAGCATCCCGCGCGCGCGCGCCGCCGCCTGGCTGGTGGAAAAGATGGGCCAGGGCTACGAGCTGGACGCCAAACTGTGGGCCGGGCTGTGGATGATCGAGCACCATCTGGACGGGCGCCCCCGTGGCTGATTCCGGATTGCAACTGGCGCCGGCACTGCTGGGCAGCGACGATCCGGCGGTGTTCCATATCCACCATCCGCAAGGCAGTTCGCCCTACCTGCTGCTGGCCGACCACGCCGGCCAGCGCATACCGCAGGCACTGCAGGACCTTGGCTTGCCACAGGCCGAACTGGACCGGCATATCGGCTGGGATATCGGCATTGCCGGCACCACCCGCGCACTGGCCCGCCAGCTGGATGCATGGGCCATCGAACAGACCTATTCGCGCCTGCTGATCGACTGCAACCGCCCTCTGCTGTCGCCCACGCTGATCCCTGAAACCAGCGATGGCACCGCCATCCCCGGCAATCGTGGTTTGAGCCCGGCACAGCGGCAGCAGCGCATCGACACGATCCATGCGCCCTACCATGCACGCATCGACGCTGAGCTGGATCGCCGCCGCGACGCCGGCAGGCCGACCCTGCTGGTGATGATGCACAGCTTCACCCCCGCCATGGGCGGCGTTGAGCGCCCCTGGCATGCCGGCGTGCTCTACCACCAGGACACCCGCTTTGCGCATGCGCTGCTGCAGGCACTGCGCGCGGAAGGTGATCTGGAGGTTGGCGACAACCAGCCGTACTCGGTGAGCAGCAGCAGCGACTATGCGGTGCCGGTGCATGGCGAAGGCCGCGGCCTGGTGCATGTGGAACTGGAAATCCGCCAGGACCTGATAGCCGACAGCGCCGGCCAGCAGGCCTGGGCCGACCGCCTGGCGCGGATCTTCCGGAATCTGCAGCCAATGTTGCTGTCCATGCAGGAACCGCGCGCCCCCGTACTCTAGGAGCGGCGTAAGCCGCGAAGCTGATGCGGTGTCCGATGTTGCGCTTGTAACGCCCCTGCCGAGCATGGCTCGGCACTACAGCGCTGTTGCTCCTGTGGGAGCGGCGTAAGCCGCGAAGCTGGTGCAGTTTCAGACACCCGCAATGCTTGCACCATGCATTGCCAGCTTCGCAGCTTATGCCGCGCCCCTAACACCTGCTGGCGTTGGCATGTCTGACCATGGGAAGGGCTTGTAGCCCCGTACCTGCAGCACTACGCCCAAGGCATCGAAGGCTGCAACCAGCCTGGCACAGCGCTCATGGTCCAACTGTTCACCCAGGCACAGCGGCAGATCACGGCAAGCAGCCAGCGCCTCGCCAATCGATAGCGCCAGCAACACCGCCACCTGCCGCGCTGCATCCTTCATGTGTTGCGCAGGGCATTGCGCCAGCATCACATCGAAACTTGCATAGATGCCGGGCCCTACATCCAGCGCCCGTGCTGCTTCCTGCTCGGCCTCCGCGGCCCCGCCCAGTGCCTCATGGATACCCGGCACCTGCAGGAAAGCGTCGTACTCGGCGTAGTAGTCCAGTGCCGCCGCGTAGTCCTCCAATGTCGATAGCGGACGTTGGCGTTTCTGCACATCGAGCACATCGGCAAAGGTCGCCGGCTCCAGGAAACTCGAAAGCCCCAAGGCACGCGCCGCCGTTGGCAGCTCGTCATCATCGAACGCTTCGGCCTCGCTTGCCGGCAGCCAGAACGAAGCGTTCAAGGCACCGCCCGCGCTGGCGTGGACCCAGCCGTAGCGCGACCACACCTCATCGTCGTCGTTGCAGCTGGCGAAGCTGTCCAGGGCCTGGCGGAGATCCAGCAGTTCAATCATGCGTCGCTGGGCAGGCAGTTGTCGGAGCTGCAGTCTAGCCGTGCAGGCCGCAGGCGCAACGCAACCACCACGCCGAGTGCGGCGAACAGTGCAGCGCCATATTGCGCATGAATCAATCCCTGCAGCGCCTGCGCGCTGTCCGCCGGTGCTGCTGCGCGTGCCGCGTTGGCCAGCATCACCAGCAGTGCCAAGCCGAGGGCACCGCCGATCTGCTGCGCGGTCGCCGCCATGCCGGAAGCCACCCCCTGCTGCGCGGCAGGAACGCCTTGCCCGGCCACGATCCACATCGCCGTCCAGGTCATGCCCTGGCCCAGGCTGAGCAGCACGATGCCGGGCAACAACGGCCAGTAGCCGGAACCGTGCGGCAAGGCGGCAGCAACGCCCGCGATACCCAATGCCCCCGCCGCCAAGCCCCATGCCAGCACCTGCCGCGGCGGCCGTGCTGCCAACATGCGCTCGGCGATGCGGATACCCAGCGTGCACACCAGGGTCGGCGGCAGGAACGCCATCCCTGCCTGCAACGGACTCCAGCCATAGCCGTCCTGGTAGTACAGCGCCAGAAAGTAGTACTGCACGCCGAAGCTGCTCATGAACAGCATTGTCAGTCCGATGGCTGCACGCAGCCCCGGTGTCCGCAGCAATCCGAAATGCATCAACGGATCGGCACTGTGCTTCTCGATCAGGACAAACACTGCCAGCAACAGCACCGACAACCCCAGGCAGGCCAGCGTAGCGGGCGCCGCCCAACCCCACTCGGGCCCCTGCACCAAGGTCGTCACCAGCAGACTGCCGCCAAAGGTCACGCTCAGGCAGCCCCACAGATCGAAGGAACGCCCGACAGCACGCGCGCCATCACGCGGCAGCCAATGCCCTGCCAGCCAGGCACAGCCGGCCGCCAACGGCACCAACACCCACAGCACCCAGGCCCAACCCAACAGTTGCGTCAGCACCCCGCCCAACAACGTCCCCAAGGCCAACCCCCCCGCGCTGGCCATGCTCCAGATCGCCAGCGCACGATTGCGGACCGGGCCTTCGGCATACAGCGTGTTGATCAACGCCAGCGTCGCCGGAAACAATATCGCCGCACCCAGGCCCTGGGCAGCCCGCGCCGCGACCAGCACCCCGGCATTGGCGCTGAAGCCGCCAACCAGCGACGCCAACGCAAATACAAGCATCCCCAGCCGATACATGCGACGGCGGCCCAGCAGATCCGCCGCACGGCCACCCAACAACAGGCAGCCGCCAAAGGCCACCGTGTAGCCGCTCACCACCCACTGCAACTGCTGGGCGTTGATCTGCAGTCGCAGGCCCATTTCATGCAGGGCGACAAAAATGATGGTGGCATCCATCGCGATGATCAGCTGGGACATCGCCAGCAGCGCAAGAGCAAGCCGGGGCGTGGTCCGCGCCGGGGGGAAGGAAGTCGCCATAGGGAAGATCCAGAAACGTGGGCGCATAGTCTTATTGATGACATAACGCAGATAAATCAGGATGCGCACATATCTGTAATGCGAATTTACATAAATGGATGCCATGGACCTCAACGCAGTGCGCATGCTGGTGCAGGTGGCCGAAGCCCGCAGCTTCACGGTCGCGGCAGGGCAGCTTGGGCTGAGCCAGTCCGGCCTGTCGCGGGCGATCAGCCGACTGGAACAGGAACTGGGCGTGCGATTGCTCCACCGCAATACCCGCAACGTCAGCCTGACCCCGGACGGGCGTCAGTTCGTGGAGCACTGCCAGCCCCTGTTGTGCGGGCTTGAGGACGCACAACGCCAGCTCGGTGACCGCCCTTGCGTACCATCGGGCGTACTCAAGCTGACCGCTCCCTCGATGTTCGGGCGCAAGGTGCTGTTGCCTTTGACCGGCCGGTTGATTGCCGACCATCCGCAGCTGCAGTTCGAGCTGGTGCTCAATGACCGCCTGGTCGATCTGGCTGAAGAAGGCTTTGACGCTGCGCTGCGCACCGGCCCGATCAGCGATGTGCGGATGGTCGCGCGCCCCTTGCGCCCGCTGCGCTGGGTGACCGTGGCATCACCGGATTACCTTGCGTGCCACGGTCCTCCCGAGTCGGTGACGGCATTGCAGGAACACACCTGCCTGGCCGTGCGCAACCTGCGCAGCGGGCGCCTGGTCGACTGGCAGTTCAAGGATCTGGATGGGCGGATGCATGACTTCAGCCCCCCGGCACGAATAGTGTTCGACAACGGTGATCCGCTTGTGGAAGCCGCACTTGCGGGCATTGGAATCGTGCAGGTGATGGACTTCGCCGTTGCCGACGCTCTCGCCGATGGGCGCTTGCAGCGCGTGCTGCAGGCGCATGAGGGGCGTAGCCGCGCGCTGTCACTGGTATATCCGCCTTCGCGCCAGGCCTCCCCCAAGCTCAGGGTCCTGGCCGACGCCCTGCTGGCTGGCGAGTGGTAACACACGGCATGCCCCCTCGCCGGGCGACGACCAGCACCAGAGTGTGGTGATGTTCCGCGGCGCACCGGCATTGCCATCCCCCCGGCCAATCGGCTCTCGAGCCCCACCACGCGCAACCTGCAGATCCAAAGCAAAAAACCCCCTCCTCAGCCCTCCCCTTGCCTGCGGCAAAGGGAGGGAGCGGTTGTCCACACAGGCTGTGCCCTTAGGGTTACACAAGCTGTGGATAAGCCTTCGCAACCCTTATGCTGCAAGCCTTCACCGGCACTGGTCATTTTTTAACCAATCCACCCAACCACCGCGCGGAGGTGCTTGTCAGCGCTGACAAGAACAGCACCCGGTAGTGCCGAGCCATGCTCGGCAGGGGCTTGCCCAGCCATCCAATCGCGCTGAAACACCGCTGGATCTACAGCGCAAAAGCACCCCTCCCCGGCCCTCCCCTTGCCTGCGGCAAAGGGAGGGGCGCAGATGTAGTGCCGAGCCATGCTCGGCAAGGGCTTGCCCAGCCATCCAATCGCGCTAAATCACTGCTGGATCTACAGCGCAAAGCACCCCTCCCCAACCCTCCCCTTGCCTGCGGCAAAGGGAGGGGGTGTAGGTGTAGTGCCGAGCCATGCTCGGCAGGGGTTTGCCCAGCAATCCAATCACGCTAAATCACTGCTGGACCAACGGCGCAAAGCACCCCTCCCCAACCCTCCCCTTGCCTGCGACAAAGGGAGGAGCGCAGGTGTAGTGCCGAGCCATGCTCGGCAGGGCTTGCCCAGCAATCCAATCAGGCTAAATCACCGCTGGATCTGCAGCGCAAAGCACCCCTCCCCAGCCCTCCCCTTGCCTGCGGCAAAGGGCGGGACGCAGGTGTAGTGCCGAGCCATGCTCGGCAGGGCCTGCCCAGCAATCCAATCGCGCTAAATCACCGCTGGACCAACAGCGCAAAGCACCCCTCCCCAACCCTCCCCTTGCCAGCGGCAAAGGGAGGGGGGCCAATCCCGGGCTATCAGGCGAAGCTGTCGGTCGCGCGCACCAGCGCGTCCACATTCTCGGCTTCAAATGCCGAGTGGCCGGAGGCCGGGGTGATCTGCAGCTGTGCCTTCGGCCAGACCTTGTGCAGATCCCAGGCGTTGGCCAGCGGGCACACCACATCGTAACGGCCGTGCACGATCACGCCGGGGATATGGGCGATCTTGTGCGCGTCACGCAGCAGTTGGTCTTCCACTTCGAAGAAGCCACCGTTGACGAAGTAGTGGTTCTCGATGCGGGCGAAGGCCAGCGCGAACTGCGGGTCTTCGTGGCTGTTGATGAAGTCGTCATCCACGTGCAGGAAGCTGGTGGCGCCTTCCCACACGCTCCAGGCACGCGCGGCGTCCAGCCGCGTGGTCTCGTCGTCGCTGGTCAGGCGGCGGTGGAAGGCCGAGATCAGGTCATGCCGCTCAACCAACGGAATCGGCTTGAGGTAGTGCTCCCATGCATCCGGGAACAGGCGGTTGGCGCCTTCCTGGTAGAACCACTCCAGCTCCCAGCGGCGCAGCATGAAGATGCCGCGCAGCACCAGCTCGGTGACACGCTGCGGGTGGGTCTCGGCATAAGCCAACGCCAGGGTGGAACCCCAGCTGCCACCAAAGACCTGCCACTGCGCCACGCCAAGCTTTTCGCGCAGCTTCTCGATGTCGGCGACCAGATCCCAGGTGGTGTTGTCCACCAGATCAGCATGCGGGGTGGAACGGCCCGAACCGCGCTGGTCGAACAGGATGATGCGGTACTTGGCCGGGTCGTGGAACTGCCGCATCTTGTCGCTGCAGCCGCCACCGGGGCCACCGTGCAGCATCACCACCGGCTTGCCGTCGGGGTTGCCGCATTGTTCAAAGTACAGCGTGTGGCGGTCGTCGACCTTGAGCGTGCCGGTTTCATAGGGCTCGATGGCGGGATAGAGCGTGCGCATGGCAGCCTCGCTGGGAACAGGCCGCGTAGTTTAACGCAGCCCTGTGTTGCTACCCGTCAGCACGGCTGGTGGCGCTCAGGGCGTGCGGTAGTCGGACGGGGTGATGCCCGGCTGCAGCCACATGCCGTCGAAGCGTTGCCGCGCCTCGGGCAAGCCCAGGCCATCGGCGTAATCCATGCTCCACAGCCGCTTGCCGGCGTCCTCCTCGCCGGGCACGCGGCCGGCATGCAGGTCCACGAACACCGGGCCATGTGCGGTCAGGCGCGCTTCCAGCTGCTGCGGTGTGGCCACCACCTGCCGTGCCTGCTGGTCGATGTAATCGCGGTAGCGGCCTTGGGCACCGGCGAAATGCAGCACATAGGTCTGTGCCTGCAGCACCGCCGGCAGCGCGCGGGTCACGTTGTCGACCGGCGGGAAGCCGCGCGGATGACCGTCGCGGTAGCCGCCCAGCTTGTTCAGGTGCGCGTAGTGGCCCCAGACAACCGCCTTGCGGCCGGGATAGGCCTGTTCCAGCAACCAACGCAGATTGTCGGCCATCACCGGATCGTGTTCGTCGAACGGCCGCAGCTGCCAGCTCACCTCGGCCATGCGCTGCAGGCTGGCATTGATGCGCCGCCAGAAGCCGTCGCTGTCGAACACATCCTCGCCGTGTTCCTCATCGGCAGCGGGCAGCAGGCCGGGCAGCCATTGCGCGTCCGCCAGGAACTGCTGGCGGGTGGCCGCATCCGCTGGCGCCAGCTCGCCGTCAAGCAGGTGCTGCAGCTGCTGCAGATAACCCTGCACACGGACCTGCTGGCGCGCATTCAGTGGCTGCCGTGCCAGCCGCGCGCGCAGTTGCGGCACCAGCTGCGTGCGCGACAGCGCGCCACTCAGGCGGCCGTCGAAACCGGCCAGCTGCATCGCGGCCGGCGCATCGCGCTGCGCGTCCAGGTAGTCGTACAACGGCCACAGCTCGGCGCTGTTGGCATACATGTAGAAGATGTTGCCCGGCGCATTGGTCCGCAGCGGCCGGCGTGACTGCCACAGCCGGGTGACATCGAACAGGCCGCTTTCCAGCACCAGCAGGTCGAAGCCCTTGCGCTCATGCAGGTAGCGCACGGTGCGCACCTTGCTCTGGTAGATATTGCCTTCGCCATGGGTCAGTTCGTCCAGCATGACGATGCGCTTGTCGCCGATTGCCGCGCCCAACGGTGCCAGATCAGCGTAGTCGTCGTGCATCGGCGTGGTGTCCCGCAAAGGATGCAACGGCCCTTGCCGGTTGGCAGACGAGGCCGGCAAACAGGTCAACGATGCGAGCAGCAGGGCAGCCGCGGCGGACGTGCGGATCATCGGCATCTCCGGTATGGATGCCTCGATGGTACGAAAGGATCAGACCACCGTCGTGCGCCAAAATCTGACCGGCCTGCTGCGCGGCTGTGTCCGTTTCTGACCTGGATATCCGCAAGCCGTCATTCCCGCGCAGGCAGGAATCGCCATGACGCCGGGATCTTGATGGCTGCGCTGTGTCGGGCCGAAGCTGAGACCGCAGCAGGAGCCGAAACCAACGCAGGAACAATTCCCGCCTGCGCGGGAATGACAAGCCAGGAACTTCTGCAACGACAGCGACAGCGACAACTATGCCGCGCCAAACGCGTCCCACCTCATCCCGGCCAACGCCCCAGGGTGACGCGGTCGCGCTGCTCCAGATCCTGCACCGTCTGCGCCTGCTCGAACCCGGCCTGCACCAGCAGCGCGCGGATCGCCTCGCCCTGGTCCCAGCCGTGTTCCAGCAACAGCCAGCCACCCGCCACCAGGTGTTCGTGCGCGCCGCCGATGATCTCGCGGATCGCATCCAGGCCATCGGCGCCGGAAGCCAGTGCCGGTGGCGGCTCGAACCGCAGATCGCCTTGGGCCAGGTGCGGATCGCCCGCCGCGATATACGGCGGGTTGCTGACGATCATGTCGAAACGGTCCGCGCCCAACGCCGCATACCAGTGCCCGCGGCGGAACCAGACGTTGTCCAGGCCATGCGCCTGCGCGTTCTTCACCGCCACCGCCAGCGCCGGGCCCAGCAGATCGGTGGCCATCACCGTGGCCAGCGGCCGCTCACTGGCAATGGACAGCGCGATCGCGCCACTGCCGGTGCCCATGTCGGCCACCCGCACCATGTCGTCGGCCGGCAACCGCGCCAGCGCCTGCTCCACCAGCAGCTCGGTTTCCGGGCGCGGGATCAGGGTGGCGGCATTGACCTGCAGATCCAGCGTCCAGAACCCACGGCGGCCCAGCAGGTAGGCCAGCGGGTGGCCCTCGGCGCGGCGCGTCAGCAGCCGCTCGAAGCGCTGCCGGCTGTCTTCGTCCACCGTGTCGGTGGCATGGGCGAACAACCAGGCCCGTTCCACGCCCAGCACATGGATCAGCAACTGCTCTGCCTCATGGCGGGCATCGTCGCCCGGCAGGCGCGCAGCGGCCTCCCGCAACAGCTCGGCAACCTTCAGCGTGGACACTTCACTACCTCTTCGCGGCGTATTTCCAGGACGGCGAGGATAGTCAGCCCGCCCCGTCCTGCCTACCGCCGGCGTCTGTCACCGGCATTGGCCCTGCCTATTCCAATCCGTTCAGCTTTGCCGGAAGCGGCTTGGAAACCCCGCAAAGCCCCCGATATCAAGGCTTGCAGCAGGTTCACGGGCGGGACCGATAGTCAAAACCTATTGATACGATGCATCCAATTCATTTGTTTTATTAGGCACTGCCTATTAGTCTCTCCCTCAACGCTTTCCACCCACCCCTTCCACAAGAGGAAAAACGATGTCCGTCATCAATACCGAAATCCTGCCGTTCGAGGCCGATGCTTATAAGAACGGCCAGTTCGTCAAGGTCAGCGACGCCGACCTGAAGGGCAAGTGGTCCGTGGTTGTGTTCTACCCGGCCGACTTCACCTTCGTCTGCCCGACCGAGCTGGAAGACCTGGCCGAGCATTACGACGAATTCCAGAAGCTGGGCGTCGAGGTGTACTCGGTTTCCACCGACACCCACTTCTCGCACAAGGCATGGCACGACACCTCGGCCGCCATCGGCAAGATCAAGTACACCATGATCGGCGACCCGACCCACCAGATCTCGAAGAACTTCGACGTTCTGCGTCCGGCCGGCCTGGCTGACCGTGGCACGTTCATCATCGACCCGCAGGGCGTGATCCAGTCGGTGGAAATCACCGCTGAAGGCATCGGCCGCGAAGCCGCCGACACCCTGCGCAAGGTCAAGGCTGCCCAGTACGTCTCCAGCCACCCGGGCGAAGTGTGCCCGGCCAAGTGGAAGGAAGGCGAAAAGACCCTGGCGCCGTCGCTGGACCTGGTCGGCAAGATCTAAGCCGTCCCTCGCTCCCACCCCGCCCCGCTGCGGGCGTGGGGGTGAACCGCAGCGTGTTTGACGCCAGCCAGCACGGCGCCAGCAAGCCGAGCAAGCAGGCTGCGGTTCACCCCTACATTCCCAGGCGACCTGCCCCCACGCAGCGACGTCAATGCCGCCGTATTGCCCAACGTTTTGCCTTGATTAGGAGATTGTCCATGTTGGATGCCAACCTGCAGACCCAGCTCAAAGCCTACCTGGAACGGGTGACCCGCCCGATCCACATCACCGCGCACGCCGATGATGGCGCCAAGTCGCAGGAGATGATGGAGCTGCTCAACACGCTGGTCACGCTGACGGACAAGATCACCCTTGACGTGCGCCGTGACGGCCAGGGCCGCGTGCCCTCGTTCGACCTGGACAGCCCGGGCCAGAACATCGGCCTGACCTTCGCCGGCTTGCCGATGGGCCACGAGTTCACCTCCTTCGTACTGGCCCTGCTGCAGGTTGGCGGCCATCCGTCCAAGGAAGCGGCCGAACTGCTGGAGCAGATCCGCGACCTGAAGGGCGAGTACCGCTTTGAAACCTATTTCTCGCTGTCCTGCCAGAACTGCCCGGATGTGGTGCAGGCGCTGAACCTGGCGGCGGTACTGAACCCCAACATCAAGCACGTGGCCATCGACGGCGCCCTGTTCCAGGACGAAGTGGAGCAGCGCCAGGTGATGTCGGTGCCCACCGTGTTCCTCAATGGCGAGATCTTCGACCAGGGCCGCATGAGCCTGGAGCAGATCGTGGCCAAGCTGGATACCGGCGCCGTTGCCCGCGAAGCCGAGAAGATCAAGGCCAAGGATGCATTCGACGTGCTGGTGGTGGGCGGTGGCCCGGCCGGTGCTGCAGCGGCGATCTATGCCGCACGCAAGGGCATCCGCACTGGCGTTGCTGCCGAGCGTTTCGGCGGCCAGGTGCTGGACACCATGGCGATCGAGAACTTCATCTCGGTGCAGCACACCGAAGGCCCGAAGCTCGCCGCCGCACTGGAAGCCCACGTGCGTGAGTACGAGGTGGACATCATGAACCTGCAGCGCGCCACCAAGCTGGTGCCGGCCGGTGCCGATGGCCTGGTCGAAGTGCAGCTGGAGAACGGTGCCTCGCTGAAGTCCAGGAGCGTGATCCTGTCCACCGGCGCCCGCTGGCGGCAGATGAACGTTCCGGGCGAGGACGAGTACCGCAACAAGGGCGTGGCCTACTGCCCGCACTGTGACGGTCCGCTGTTCAAGGGCAAGCGTGTGGCGGTGATCGGCGGCGGCAACTCCGGCGTGGAAGCGGCCATCGACCTGGCCGGCATCGTCAGCCACGTCACCGTGTTCGAGTTCGACAGCAAGCTGCGTGCCGACCAGGTGCTGCAGGCCAAGCTCAACAGCCTGCCCAACGTGAAGGTGGTGCTCAACGCACAGACCACCGAAGTGCTGGGCGACGGCCAGAAGGTCAACGGCATCGTCTACACCGACCGTGTCGGCGGCGATTCGCACCGGGTCGAACTGGAAGGCATCTTCGTGCAGATCGGCCTGCTGCCGAACACCGAGTGGCTGCGTGGCACGGTGGACCTGAGCGGTCGCGGCGAGATCATCATCGATGACCGCGGCCAGACCAATGTGCCGGGCGTGTTTGCCGCCGGCGACTGCACCACGGTGCCGTACAAGCAGATCATCATTGCGATGGGTGCCGGTTCGACCGCCGCGCTCAGTGCCTTCGATCATCTGATCCGTACGCCAGTACTGCAGCCTGCAGCGGTAGACACAGCAACCGCCTGATGCTCAAAGCCCCTCTCCTGCGGGAGAGGGGTTGGGGTGAGGGTAGAACCTTCTGCAATCCTGAAAAACATGGGCTTGGCCCAACCCTCATCCGCCCCTTCGGGGCACCTTCTCCCGCAGGGAGAAGGTGATAGCCGGGAGCCCGACATGAACCTTCGTGACCTGAAGTACCTGGTGGCACTGGCCGAACACAAGCACTTTGGCCGTGCCGCCGCTGCCAGCTTCGTCAGCCAGCCCACCCTGTCCACCCAGATCAAGAAGCTGGAAGAGGAACTGGGTGTGCCGCTGGTGGAGCGTGCGCCGCGCAAGGTGATGCTGACCCCGGCCGGCCGCGAAGCTGCCGCCCGCGCGCGCAGCATCGTGGCCGAGGTGGAACAGATGAAGGAAGCCGCACGCCGCGCCCGCGATCCGGAAGCGGGTACCGTGCGTCTGGGAATCTTCCCAACCTTGGGCCCCTATCTGCTGCCACACGTGGTGCCAGCCATCCGCCAGCGCTTCCCGCAGCTGGAAATGCTGCTGGTTGAGGAAAAAAGCGATGTGCTGCTGGCCCAGCTGCGCAACGGCCAGCTCGATGCGGCCCTGCTGGCGTTGCCGGTGGCCGACGAACAGCTGCACACCGAGTTCCTGTTCGAGGAACCCTTCGTGCTGGCCGCACCCGAAGGCCACCCGCTCACCGCGCACGCGGCGCTGAGCCTGGACGACTTGTCCGACCAGCGCCTGTTGCTGCTGCAGGACGGCCACTGCCTGCGCGACCAGGCGCTGGATGTCTGCCATATGGCCGGCGCGCTGGAGAAATCCGAGTTCCAGGCCACCAGCCTGGAAACCCTGCGGCAGATGGTGGCAGCCAACGTCGGTGTCACCCTGCTGCCGATGCTGGCGGTGAAGCCGCCGGTGGCCCGCTCGGAGAACGTCAAACTGATCCCCTTCCACGGCGACCCGCACCCCAACCGCCGCATCGGCATGGTCTGGCGCCGCAGCTCGGCGATGGGCGCGTTCCTGGAACAGTTCGCGCAGTTGTTCAAACAGCTGCCGGCAGGGTTGCTGGAGGCGCCGGCGCAATCGCCGCAGGTTCAAGCTTAAAAGCCTACCCCTCCCCGGCCCTCCCCTCCGCTGCGCGCAAGGGAGGGGGCAAGGCTTGGCTCCCTCTCTTGCGCCGCAGCCGGAGGGGAGGGTTGGGGAGGGGTGCTCTCCGCAGCACCCCAAACCTGAATATCCCCCTCCCCCACATTGCATCCGGGGCGCAGCGGCCCCATGATCTTCCCAAGGGTCGCCTATGGCCCGTTTCACCAGCACAATAGAAGCCCGGGCGGCGCCGACAAAGCGTCGCCTTTTGCTTGTTTTTCATTCAGATAAGGAATTCCCATGACCAGCCACAGCGGTCTGCCGCCATCCATCATCGTTTCCACCCGCGACATTGCCCGTCTGGAGGCCTTGCTGGACTCCCCGGCCCTGAGCCGGCACCCGGCCGCCGTTGCCCTTGCGCAGGAACTTGAACGCGCGCAGGTGCTGCCGCCGGAAGAAATCCCCGCTGGTATCGTCACCATGCACTCCCGTGTGGACTGCGAAGACGAACTGCACAACGAAAAGCATTCCCTGACCCTGGTCTATCCGCACGAAGCGGATTTCGACAAGGGCCGCGTGTCCGTGCTGGCACCGGTCGGCAGCGCCCTGCTGGGCTTGTCGGTCGGCCAGACCATCGACTGGACCGCACCCGGTGGCCGCAAGCTGCGCCTGCGCGTCACCGCTGTCCACTACCAGCCCGAGGCGGCTGGTGATTTCCACCGCTGAGCGCGTCCGGCGCCGCCCCTGCAACAGGAAACCATGATGTCCCAGGCCCCCTCCAAGCTCGCCCAGTTGCGTGAACTGTCCGTCGTCGTCGCCGACACCGGTGATTACGAAGCCATCAAGCGTCTGCGTCCGGTCGACTGCACCACCAACCCGACCCTGGTGAAGAAAGCCCTCGACCTGCCGGT
>NZ_DLJW01000107.1:0-750 GCF_002477705.1 Stenotrophomonas sp. UBA7606
TTCCATGAGCACCATCCGTTGCGACATCGTCAGTGCCGAGCAGCAGATCTTCAGCGGCGAAGCGACCCTGGTCGTGGCCACCGGTGAGCTGGGCGAGCTGGGCATCGCGCCCAAGCACGCACCGCTGATCACCCGTCTGAAGCCGGGCAAGGTCGTGGTCACCACCGCTGCCGGGGAACACCTGGATTTCGCCATCTCCGGCGGCATCCTGGAAGTACAGCCGCAGGTCGTGACCGTGCTGGCCGACACCGCCATCCGTGCCAGCGACATCGATGAAGCATCGGTGCGCAAGGCCAAGGAAGAAGCCGAGCGCGTGCTGGCCCACCGTGGCGAAGCCATGGAGCTGGCCGAGGCACAGCAGAAGCTGGCCGAAGTCACTGCCCAGCTGCAGGCATTGGAGCGTCTGCGCCGCAACCTCAAGCACTGAGGCCTGCAGCAACGCCCAGAAAAACGCCGGCCAACGCCGGCGTTTTTTTTTGCCCCGTTTTTGTAGTGCCGAGCCATGCTCGGCAGAGGCCTTACACCGCATGTTTCTGTAGTGCCGAGCCACGCTCGGCAGAGGCCTCCCCAGGCAAGCCCCTGCCGAGCATGGCTCGGCACTACATACACCCCCTCCCTTTCGCATAGCGAAGGGGAGGGCTGGGGAGGGGTGCTTCTGGCTGGGAATGCCCCCTGCCGAGCATGGCTCGGCACTACACCTCCTCCCTTTGGCGCAGCGAAGGGGGAGGGCTGGGGAGGGGTGCTTCTGGC
>NZ_DLJW01000107.1:1074-21443 GCF_002477705.1 Stenotrophomonas sp. UBA7606
AGGGTTGGGGAGGGGGGCTTCTGGCTGGTAATGCCCCTGCCGAGCATGGCTCGGCACTACCGGCTCAGCGGTACACCACATGCCGCAGCAGGAAGAAGGTCGCCGCAGCCAGGCCGCCTTCCACCAGCGGCTTGGCCAGCCACGCATGGCCAAGGCCCAGGGATCCGGCGACCCAGCTGATCAGCCAGGTACTGGCCGCCGTCATCAGCAGCCACAGCAGGGCAAAACGCATGAAGCGCTTCCAGCCATGCCGCTGCTGGCCTTGGTCGGCAAAGGTATAGCGGCCGTTGAGCCAGAAACCGAGCAGCGCACCGCTGACACGGCCGATCAGATTGCCCGGTGCCACTGGCACGCCCAGCGCGGTGGCGAGGACAAACACCCCCCAGTCCAGGGCCAACTGCAGCAGGCCGAAGATGATGTACTGGCTGCCTTGTCGTAGCAGGCTCATCGGAAGAAGGTTCAGTAAGCGGCCTGCAATGCTACCGCCTTGGGCTTAGAATCCGGGGATTCTCGAAGGAAGTCGTAGGTATGACCCAGCCGTTGCACGTCATCATCCTCGCAGCAGGCGCAGGCAAGCGCATGAAGTCGGTACTGCCCAAGGTGCTGCAGCCCATCGCCGGCCAGCCCATGTTGGCGCATGTGATTGAAACCGCGCGCCAGCTGCAGCCGGCGGGTATCCATGTGGTGTATGGCCATGGCGGTGAGGCGGTCCGCGCTGCCTTTGCCGGCCAGGCTGATCTGCAGTGGGCAGAGCAGACCCAGCAGCTGGGTACTGGCCACGCGGTACAGCAGGCCATGCCCGACGTGCCTGATACCGCGCAGGTGCTGGTGTTGTATGGGGATGTGCCGCTGATCCGTGCTGACACGCTGAGGGCGCTGCTGGAAGGCGGGCCGCGCTTGGCGGTGCTGGTTGCCGAGCTGGACAACCCAACGGGTTACGGTCGCATCGTGCGCGATGCAGAGGGCAAGGTGGCGGCCATCGTCGAGCAAAAGGATGCCGATGACGAGCAAAAGCGCATCCGCACCATCAACACCGGCATCATCGCGGCTGAATCCACCGCGCTGCGGCGTTGGCTGTCGAGCCTGTCCAACAGCAATGCGCAGGGCGAGTACTACCTCACCGACGTGTTTGCTTCGGCTGCCGGCGAGTACACCCCGGCAAGCCTGGTGCACGTGGCCGATGCCCAGGAAGCCGAAGGGGCCAATGATCCGTGGCAGCTGTCGCAGCTGGAACGGGCCTGGCAGCTGCGCTCGGCCAAGGCGCTGTGCGAGCAGGGCGCACGCCTGCTGGATCCGTCGCGCTTTGACCAGCGTGGCACGGTGAAGGTGGGCCGCGACGTGCAGATCGACGCCAACGTGATCCTGGAAGGCGAGGTTGAGTTGGGCGATGGTGTCAGCATCGGTGCCTTCGTGCGGCTGAAGGACGTCAAACTGGGTGCCGGCACCGAGGTGCGGCCGCATTGCGACCTGGAGGGCGTGGTCAGTGAGGGGGCGGCACAGATCGGACCATTCGCACGCCTGCGTCCGGGCACGGTGCTGGCCGATGGCGTGCACGTGGGCAACTTCGTCGAGACCAAGAAGACCACGCTGGGCAAGGGCAGCAAGGCCAACCACCTGACCTATCTGGGCGACGCGGTGATCGGCAGCGGTACCAACATCGGTGCCGGCACCATCACCTGCAACTACGACGGCGTGAACAAGTTCCAGACCACCATCGGTGACAAGGTGTTCGTCGGTTCCAACAGTTCGCTGGTGGCACCGGTCACCCTGGCCGATGGGGCGACCATTGGTGCTGGTTCGGTGATCACCCGCAATGCGCCGGAAGGCAAGTTGACCGTGGCGCGGACGCGCCAGGAAACGATTGATGGCTGGGTCCGCCCCGTCAAGAAGTCCTGAGCCGCGCTTGGCACGGCGCGAGGAGCTCGCGCTGTTGCCACGGATCGAGGCGCAGGCCGGCGAGCGCCTGGGCGGGCATCCGGCCGCTGCGGTGTTTGCTGCGAGCCCGACCGAGCCGGCCTTGTTTGAACAGGCTTGGCAGCGCGGACTGCTGTGGGTGATTGCCAGTGAGGACGTGCTGGCCGGTTACCTGATGGCGGGCGCGCTGGGTGAGGATTTCCATATCCAGCAGATGGATGTTGCGCCGGCACACGGCCGCAAAGGTCATGGTCGCACCTTGCTGCGCCATGCCATCGGGCAGGCGAGGGCGCGCGGGTATCGACACGCGGTGCTGAGCACGCTGGCAGACGTGCCATGGAACGCGCCTTTCTATGCCAGTGAAGGCTTCAGCGCATGGCCTGCGCATGAGTGGAGTGCAGGCATGTGCGAAGTGATGGCTGCCGAGGCCGTTGCGGGTTTTCCAATGGCGTTGCGATTGGCGATGCGACGAACCCTGGAACAGCCCTGAGCGCGCTCCTGTGGGAGTGGCGCAAGTGGCGAAGCATCAGACGTGTAGTGCCGAGCCATGCTCGGCAGTGCATTACCAGCCAGAAGCACCCCTCCCCAACCCTTCCCTTCGCTACGCGAAAGGGAGGAGCTGTAGTGCCGAGCCATGCTCGGCAGGGGCATTACCAGCCAGAAGTCCCCTCCCCAACCCTCCCCTTGGCCTGCGGCCAAAGGGAGGGGGTGTAGTGCCGAGCCATGCTCGGCAGGGCTCTCCCCGTGACCAGGCCGAGCTGCAGGAGCGGCGTAAGCCGCCAAGCCGTTACAGCTCCAAAGGCAGAAAAGCCGATCTCTCCCCAACCTTCCCCTTGGCCTGCGGCCAAAGAGAGCAGGGTGTAGTGCCGAGCCATGCTCGGCAGGGCTTCCCCGTGACGCATCCGACGTCGGAGCGATGGCCTAGTCGTGCGGCAGCAGGATGGTCACGCACAGTCCGCCATCCTTGCGGTTCTGCAGCGAGATGCGGCCACCATGGGCCTCGACGATCTCGCGTGTCAGCGCCAGCCCCAGCCCGGTGCCATTGCGCTTGGTCGAATAGAACGGCATCAGGGCGTTCTGCAGCACGGCCTCGTTCATGCCGGTGCCACGGTCCAGCACTTCGATGCGCAGCCAATTGGGCAGGCGCGCCAGCCGCAGCTCCACTGCGTCCTCGGTTGCGCCATTGTCGGCACCGGCTTCGTGCGCGTTCTTCAGCAGGTTGAGCAGTGCCTGCGAAAACTGTGATTGGTCCAGGCGGCTGTATTGCTCGTCGGCCATCGGTTCCATGCGGAAGCTGATCTGCTGCTGCAGCCCGTGCAGGAACTGACTCCAGGCGACTGTCTGCAGCTGCGGTTGCGGCAGTTTGGCAAAACGCGCGTAGCCGCGGATGAAACCTTCCAGATGGCGCGCGCGCTCCTCGACGGTGCCGAAGATGTCCTCCAGGCGGTCGTATCGGTTGCGTCGCACCAGCTCCGCACCGGAATGCGCCAGCGAGGCAATGGGTGCCAGCGAGTTGTTGAGCTCGTGGCTGATCACCCGTATCACTTTCTTCCAGGTCTGTACTTCCTGGCGGCGCAACTCGGCGGTGAGCAGGCGCAGCAGCAGCAGTTCGTGCGGGCGTCCATTCAGATGGAACCCACGCCGCGACAGGTGGTAGATCTGCTCGTCGTCGTCCTCATCGTCATCGGCCGCATCCGGCGAGCGCACCGCGAACAGCGAATCACCGCCGCGGGCGATGGCATTGCGCAGTTCGATCGGCATGGTCTCCAGTAGCTCGTGCATGCGCTTGCCTTCCAGCTTCCAGCCCCCGTGCAGCAGCTTGCGCGCAGCGGTGTTGGAGAAGGTCACACGTTGCACGCCATCGCCGCCATCGGTCAGCAACAGCATCGCCACCGGTGTGTTCTGCACCATGGTGTCGAGCAGCAGCTCGCGCTGCACCAGCGACTGGCGCTGCTCGCGCAGCACATCGCCCAGTTCCGCATGCGCCTGCACCAGCTGGGCCAGTTCGTCATTGCCGCGCCAATGCACGCCAAAGTTGAACTCGCCGTCGCGGTAGCTGCTGGTGGTGCCGGCCAGCGCACGCAGCAGGGAGCGGACCGGGGAGGTGGCGCGGCGCAGGGTCCACCACATCAGTGCCAGCAGCAGCAGGGCCGATACGCTGACCACCACCCAGCCACGGTCCATCCAGTAGGCCAGCAGCCATGGCAAGGCGGCCGCCAGCGCCAGCACCGGCAGCAGCCGCAGGAAAAGACTGAAGGTGAAGGAGCGGGATCTCATTCGCGTGGGATGTGGTGGCGGTCCATGCGCCGGTACAGCGCCTGCCGGCTCATGCCCAGTTCGGCGGCGGCCTGCGCGATCACCCCGCCCGCGCGCTCCAGTGCGTTGACGATGCGGGCACGGTCGGGCTCATCGGCCGCGGCGCTGGGGCGGCTGGGCGCGGCACGCGGCAGGTTGAGGTCGGCTGCCTCGATGCGCGGGCCCTGTGCCAGCAGCACGGCGCGCTGGATCACGTTTCGCAGCTCGCGCACATTACCCGGCCAGGTATGGCGCTGCAGCGCCTGCGCGGCCTGGGCCGACAGCGGCTTGCCGTCCGCCAGGAAGTGCTGGGCCAGCGGCAGGATGTCTTCGCGCCGTTCGGCCAGGGGCGGCAGGCTCAGCTCGACCGTGTTGAGCCGGTAATAGAGGTCCTCGCGGAAGCTGCCATCGCGGATCATCGCCGGCAGGTCGGCATTGGTGGCGCTGACCACGCGCACCGACACCTGCCGTTCGCGGTTGGACCCCAGCCGCTCGAAGCGGCCGGTCTCGAGTACCCGCAGCAGCTTCATCTGCCCGGTCAGCGACAGGTTGCCGATCTCGTCCAGGAACAGGGTGCCTCCGTCGGCGGCCTCGAACTTGCCTTCGCGTGCCTTGTTGGCGCCGGTGTAGGCGCCGGCTTCGGCACCAAACAGCTCGGCTTCGATCAGTTCGGACGGTATCGCCCCGCAGTTGAGCGCGACGAACGGGCCTTTGCGATCGGCCGAGTTGGCCTGGATGATCTCGGCGATCTTTTCCTTGCCGGCGCCATTGGGCCCGGTGATCAGCACCGGCAGCTGCGAACGTGCGACCTGGCAGGCCAAGCTGATCACGCGCTCGCTGGCCGGGTCGGCGAACACCACGCCGCGCAGGTCGTAGCGCTCATGCAGGGCCTGCTGGTTACGCAGCTCGCGCGAGCGGCGGCGCGCCAGTTCGCGGCGGGTCTCGGCCAGCTCCAGCAGGTTGTTGACCGTGGTCAGCAGGCGGCCATCGTCCCACGGCTTGGCCAGGTAGTCGGCGGCGCCGGCCTTGACCAGTTCCACCGCGCTGTCCAGGTGGGTCCACGCGGTGAGCAGGATCACCGGCAGGTCCGGGTGGGCCTGGCGGATGTCACGGAACAGTTGCTGGCCTTCCTCGCCGGAAGTGGTGTCGGCGGTGAAGTTCATGTCCTGCAGCACCAGGTCGAATTCCTGCTCGGCCAGCATCGCCAGGCCCTGCTCCGGCGATACCGCATGACGGGTATCGATGTCGTGCAGGGAGAACAGCACCTCCAGCGCGGTGGCCACGGCGGTGTTGTCATCGATGATCAGGATCTGTGGCATCGGTTGTCGCACAAAAAGAGGGTAGGGTGCAGCACAGGCATTGAAGTCAGCACCTTACACGTTGCGGGTGGCACTGGCAGGGGGCAGCTGCGCCGCACGTTGGGCGGGCGCGGCAACGGCGGCCTGGCCCAGCACCAGCATCAGGCCACCTGCCGCCAGCAGATAGGTCCAGGGCAGGCGGGGCAGTTCGTAATGCTGCATCAGCCATTGGTTGATCAGCAACGCCAGCACCAGCCCGATGGCCAGCCCGACGAGGGTCAACAGCAGGTTCTCGGCCAGGAAGTGGCGCAGCACCTGACTGCGGGTGGCGCCCAGCGCCCGGCGGATGCCGATCTGGCGGGTGCGCTGTTGTATCCAGTAGCCACTGAGGCTGGCGATGCCGATCAAGGTGATGGTCGCCACCACCAGGTTGACCGCCAGCAACAGCCAGACCGCGGCGCGGCGTTGGCGCAGTCCGTTGCTGCGCAGTTCTTCATAGCTGGCCACCACCGGCTTGAAGCCGCGTGCCATCTGCGCGCGATAGCTGTCCTGCAGCACGCCGGGGATGGCCTTGATCACCGCATCGCGCTGCTGGGGGGTGGCGCGCACCACGAAGCTGAGCAGGGGCAGGCCGGCGGGCCGGCGTGGCAACAGGATGGCGTGTTCGGCCTTGCCGTCGTCCAGTTCGCTGAGCTGGTAACGCAGCAGGTGCGCCACCACGCCGACCACGACGTAGTGGCCACTGCCATCGTCGCCGCTGAGTGTGCGGCCGACCGGGTCGCCGTCGAACAAGGTGCGCGCCAGCGCCTCGGTGATGATGATGGGCGTGGTGCTGGCCGCGTCGTCGTCGCCCAGTTGCAGGTCGCTGTACTCGTCATCCAGGAAGTCGCGGCCGCGGCTGAGCTGCAACCCCAGCGTGTCGATCAGGTGGTTGCCCAGGAAGCCACTGACCTCCACGGTGGGGCCATTGGCCGGCTTCAGGTCGTAGACCATGGTCAGGGTTTCGCGCATGGGCGCGCCAACCACTGCAGTGGCCCGCGTCACCCCGGGGATATGCGCCAGCGCCTTGGCGCCGGCCGTGGCCTGTGCGGCGCTCCAGTTGCCATCAGGGCGCAGCACCTGGTCGACGATGATGATCTCCTTGTCGGCGATGCCATCATCGATCAGCAGTGGGCCGGCCTGCTGCGCAAGCAGGAACAGCGTATTGCAGAGGATGGCGCAGGCCACCGCGATCTGCAGGCCGATCAGCCAGGGCATCAGTGGCTGGCGACGCATGGAAGCGAACAGGGGATTCATGCGGTTGCCTCGTTCATAGTGTCTTGACCTGCAATGCAGGCTCCTGGCGCGCGGCGCGGATGGCGGGCAGCAGGCCCACCAGCACGCCGGTGGCGACGGCCATCAGCAACAAGCCGATGAACAGCCCGGGGCTGAGCCGCGCCAGCGAGGAATAGGCTTCGCCCTGCTGGCGCATCAGCCACAGGCCGGCAAGGGTCAACGGCAGCGCCAGCAGGCCGCCCAGCAGGCCGGCCAGGGTCGACTCGACCAGGCAGCTGGCAATGATTGCGCGGCGTGGTGCCCCCAGCACCCGGCGCACGCCATGCTCGCCGGCCCGGCGCAGGAAGCGGGCGGCCAGCAGGCCGGCAACGTTCACCAGGCAAAGCAGCAACAAGCCCAGTGCAAGCCACAGATTCAGGCGCACGCTGTCCGGCACCACGCGGTTGAAGCGCAGCCACTGCGCCATCGACTGCAGGCTGGTGTTCGGTTTGCGCGCAAAAATGCCGGCAGCGTGACGTTCGGCGGCGAAGTTCTGCAGGCTGCGTGCATAGTCCTCGCGGGCGTCGGCGTCCTTCAGTTCGGCCCACAGCACCAGCCAGCGGCATTGCCCGGTATCGATCTGGTCGAAACGGAACCCGCCAAAGCCGGCGCCGTCACAGATACGGGTACTGGTGATCTCGGCACCCGCGGCCAGCACCGCCTCAGCCGGGGCAAACAGCTCATCCCCGTCACCTTCCCAGCCGCTGTCGTTTGCCGGCAGGAAGTGCGGCCGCGGCCGTGGTGCCCAGCGCTCGCTGATGCCGATCACGCGGAACTCGCGCTTGCCAATGCGGATCTGCGCACCGGTGCCGTCCTCGCGGCCCAGCAGGTGCTGGCTGAGCGCACGGCTTATCACTACCACCGGGGTATGTGCGGCCTCCTCTTCGGCAGTCCAGTAGCGGCCATGGCGCAAGGGCACGCCGAATACCGGCAGCATCGGCCCCACCGCCAGCGCGGCCGATACGTTCTTGCTGACGGTGTTGTCGGCGTTGCCGACGCTCAACGGGCTGGTCACCACCCCGACCTGCGCCACATCCGGCCGCAACTGTTGCATTGCCTGCACATCGGCCAACTTCCACAGCGGCGGCACCGGCGTGCCGTCGCCGTAGCTTTCGCTGTCGCCGCTCTTGGCGGCCTGGCGCGAGTCGGCCCAGGCCAGGTGCAGGTTCTGGCTGATGCCGGGCAGGGGGTCGGCGGACAGCACGGACAACAGGGTCAGCATGGTCATCACCGAGGCCAGCCCCAACGCCAGGGTGAGGATCGCCAGGGCCATCGTGCGTGGATGGCGCAGGCAGCCACGCAGGCCGGTTTCCAGTGTGTAGTTCAATGCGTCGGCTCCATGTTCGCGCGGTGTGCGTAACTGAGCACGCGGGTTGCCTGCCACTGGCCCTCGCGCTGCCGCCAGATGATGACGAAGTCGGCCACGCCATCGCAGTGTTCACCCTTGAGATCGCAGAAGCGGTGCTGGCCACGGGCGATGGCGCCGAAGTCCTTTACCGGAAACACCTGCAGCGTGCCAGGCAGCAGCTGCCGGGTGTAGTGGCCGCAGGCATTTTTCCGGGTATTGGCCAGCATCGCCTCACGGCTCCAGGTGACACCGCCGGTGTCGTGATAGAACTCCACCGCCGGATCGAAGTAGCTGGCGTGCCTGGCAAGCTGGGTTGGATCGCTGCAGTGGTTGAAGCTGTCGAACATGTCGTGGTCGAGCGCGGCGACCGTGTCGTGCAGGCTGCCCGGGACGGTATCGGCGGCGTGTGCCGCAGGCAGGCTCAGTGCGAACAGCAGCGGCAGGTAATGCAGCTTGGAATTCATCGGGGGGACTCCGGGACGCAGAAGCAGGGAAGGATCAGGCAGCACGGGTAGCTACCGCCGGTGGCACCGCGGCCGCCCGCCGCGCCGGCCCGAGTACCGCGAGCTGACCCAGCAGCAACAACAGCACCGCGGCGACCGGCAGGTAGCCCAAAGGCAGGCGTGGCAGTTCGTAGCGGCCCATCAACAACATGTTCAAGGCATAGGCCAGCAGCAGGCCGAGGACCACGCCCGCGCTGCTCAGCAGCAGGTTTTCCAGCTGGAAATGGCGCAGGATGTGCGTGCGGGTTGCCCCCAGGGCACGGCGGATGCCGATCTGGCGGGTGCGCTGCTGCACCCAGAAGCTGGCAAGCCCCATGATGCCGAAGGCGGTCACCGCCAGCAGCGCGGCACTCACCGCCAGCAGCAGCCAGATCACCGAGCGGTCACGGCGATGGAAGTCCTTGCGCATCTGCTCCAGCGTGGCCTGTTCCTCGATGATGCGGTTGGGGTCCTGTTGGTTGAGCGCGGCGACCGCGGCCTTGAGCACCTGCTGGCGCTGGTCGGGCGTGGTGCGCAGTGCATAGGCGCCATTGGATACCCGGATCGGGAAAATCACCGAATCGAAACGGTTGGCGAACGTGCCACTGTCGCCCGGTGCCATCAGGTCCTTGACCACGCCGACGACGGTGGAGGGCGGCTGTGCCTCGCCCCAGATGTAGACGCGCTTGCCGATCGCGCTCTCGCCCGGGAACAGACGCTGCGCGAGCGAGCGGGCCAGCAGCACGGAGGGCACGGTGGGGCCGATCTTGTTGGGGTCGAAGGCGCTGTTGTCGATGTATTCATCGGGCAGGAAACTGCGCCCTTCCGCCACCTGCAGGCCATAGGTCTGCAACAGGTTGCCGTCATCCATGTAAATCGAGGCATGCGCGGTGGGGCGGTTCTGGTCTGCCTGCAGGCGGACGTCCGAGCCCCAGACATTGCCGCCGTAGGGAATCTGGTTGACGCTTGCAGCGGCCTTTACCCCGGGGAGCGCCGCCAGCGCCCGCACATCCTGCAGGCGCAGTGCATCGTAATTGACATCCGGCAGCAGGCTGCTGGTGGACAGGTAGACCAGCTCGTCATCGACAACGCCGCTTTGCAGGCGCAGCTCGTCCACGCGGTTGCTGATGATGAACACCGCGTTGCAGATGATGGCGCAGCTCAAGGCGATCTCCAGCACCAGCAGCAGGCAAGCGGTCTTGTGGCGCATCAGCTGGTTGAAGGTGGGCAACAGTTCCATGGACCACGCACAGGGCAGTGAAGGGAATGGTGAAGGGGACGGGTGGAGGTGATCGAGCAGGGGCAGGGCCGGCTATTGGCTCTTGAGCTGCAGTGCCGGCGGCACCTGCATGGCGCGCCAGGCAGGCAGCAGCCCCGCAATCACGCTGACGGCCACCGCCAGCACGAAGGTCAGCCACAGCGTGGTGCCATCCATGTGCGCCAGCTTGGCGTATTCGTCCGGTTGCTGGCGGATCAGCCACAGGCCGAACGCAGCGAAACCCAGACCAAGCGCGCCGCCGGCCAGGCCGATGACACCGGCTTCGGTCAGGCATTGCTTGAAGATGTCCAGCCGTGAGGCGCCCAACGAACGCCGCACGCCGATCTCACCGGCGCGGCGCAGGAACTTGGCCAGCAGCAGGCTCACCGTGTTGATCATGCACACCAGCAGGAAGCCGAAGGCCAGCCACATCTGCAGGCGCACGTCGTTGGGGACGATGCGGTTGAAATCCAGCCAGCCCATCACGTCGTGCAGGCGCACATTGGTGGGGCGCTCGAAGCGGCCGTTCGCGCGCTGGGTGTCGGAATAGTCGGCCAGGTACTTCAGGTAGTCGCGTGCCTTCTGCGGCGTGTCCAGCTCCACCCAGTACTGCAACCACGCACACGGCGCGTTGAGGCTGCGATTGCCTTCGCCGTCGTCGCTGGCAGCCCAGCACTGCATGTTGCCCTGGGTGTCCAGCTTCAGCGCGCGCGAGCTGGAAAAAGGCAGCACCACCTGCTCATCGCCGCCATAGCGTTGGCTGGTGAGGTCGTAGAAACGCGGGGTGGGCTTGAAATCGCCGAGCAGGCCGATGATACGGAAGGTACCCTGCGGCAGCGCCAGATTCCTGCCGATCGGGTCGGAGCTGCCGAACAACCTGCCGGCAAGCTTGCGGTCGATGACTGCAACCAGACTGCGAGCCTCATCATCGTTCCCACTCCAGGCATTGCCCGCAGCCAGCGGCACTTCGAACATGGGGAAGTAGTCGGCCGAGGTGTAGCGTGCCCGCACCCGGAACGGTTGCGCGGCGTCGCCTGCAGGCATCACCGTGACCGAACCGGCGCTCATCACCGCCTGGCGGTCACCGCGCTTCTGCCGCAACAGCTCTTCGGCGTCATAGCGGCTCATCTGCTTCAGCGGGTCTGCATCCAGGGTGGCATCCTTGCCAAGGCTGCGCGGCTCCAGCTGCGGATAGAACAGTTGCCCGCTCTTGCCGGGGATGGGATCCCCGGACAGCACGAAGTACAGCGCCAAGGTGGTCATAGTCGCACCGATGCCCACCGCGATGGTCAGTACCATCAAGGCGGTCAATGCCTTGTTGCGCGCGAAGCTGCGAACCGCCAGTTGCAGATAGTAGCCAAACATTCCCTGTCTCCCCGGTTCCGGCAATCAGGTGCTGCGGGTGGCGACCGCCGGTGGAATGGAGGCGGCGCGGCGGGCCGGGCCGAACACCGCGATCTGGCCCAGCAGCCACAGCAGCACGGCGCCTACCGGCAGGTACAGCAGCGGCAGGCGCGGCAGCTCGTAGCGGCCCATCAGCCACTGGTTGAGCAGATAGGCCAGCAACATGCCAACCACGATGCCGATGCCGGCCAGCAGGAAGTTCTCGGTCTGGAAGTAGCGCAGGATCTGCGCGCGGGTGGCGCCCAGGGCGCGGCGGATGCCGATCTGCTTGGTGCGCTGCTGCACCCAGAAGCTGGCCAAGCCGATGATGCCCAGCGCGGTCACCAGCAACAGCAGGCCGCTGACGATCAGCAACAGCCCGATCATGTCGCGGTCGTTGGCGAAGTACTTGGCGCGCTTTTCCTCGACGGTGAGCTTGGTCCACACCAGGCGGTTGGGGTCGTTCTTGTCCAGGGTGGCCAGTGCCTGCTTCAGCACTTCGTCGCGGCGGCCCGGCTCGGTCACGCGCAGGATGTAGCGGCCTCCATTGGAGAAGTTCATCCGGATCGGAAAGATCACCGAATAGGTGCGGTTGTTGTTCTGCATGTTCGGGCGCAGCAAGGTCTGCGTCACACCGACCACGGTGACCGGGATGTTGGCCATGTACAGGGTCTTGCCGACGGCGTTGCCATCCGGGAAGAACTGCTTGGCCATGGCTTCGCTGAGGATGGCCGGTGCTTTCAGCGTGCCCAGGTCTTCCACCTTTTCCAGCACGTCGCTGCTCTGGTACTCATCGGCGTTGAAGTCGCGGCCGGCGACCAGCTTCAGTCCCAGCGTCTTGATCGTGTTCTCGCCCACCATGTACTGGGCGCCATTGGTCGACTGTGCATCCGGTTCGGGCGAGGCCGCCAGCGAGGTGTTCCATGAGCCGCCCTGGAAGGGCAACTGGTTGACGATGGCAACGCTCTCCACGCCAGGGATACCACGCAACGAGGCAATATCCTCGGCGGTGCGGGCATCGGCATCGACCTGCTTGCCGATACCGCTCAGGCCGATCTCGATCAGCTGGTTGTCATCGATGCCACTGGCCAGCTGCATGGCGTCGATGCGCTGGGAGACGATGAACAACGCGTTGCAGATGATGGCGCAGCTCAGCGCGATCTCCAGCACGATCAGCGCGGCGGCTGTCTTGTGCCGCGATAGCGTGGAGAGGATGGGGCGGATTTCCATGAGGTATCTCCGGGGAAGCGAGAAGTGAGTGAAGAGGAGTGAGGAGTGAAAAAGAGAAGCGGCAAACACTGCTTCCCTGTCTCAGCCGAACGCACTGCCTCTATGAGGGCGTCCGCAAACGTGGTGAAGGGGAGGTGCGATCTGGATTTCTCTCATTTCTCGCTCCTCTTCATTCGTTCCTGCTTCACTGGCTCTTGAGCTGCAGTGCCGGGGCCACCTGCATGGCGCGCCAGGCGGGCAGGATGCCGGCCAACATGCTGGCGAGCACCGCCAGGACAAAGGTGACCACCAGCATCGAGCCGTCCAGGTGGGCGAGTGAGGCGTACTCGGCCGGGCGCTGGCGCACAGCCCACAGGCCGAACAGCGCGAATACCAAGCCCAGCAGGCCACCGGCAAGACCAATCGTGCCGGCTTCGATCAGGCACTGCTTGAAGATCTCGGCACGGCTGGCACCCAGCGCGCGGCGCACCCCGATCTCGCCGCTGCGGCGCAGGAATTTGGCCAGCAGCAGCCCAACGGTATTGACCAGGCACACCAGCAGGAAGCCGAACGCCAGCCACATCTGCAGGCGCACATCACCCGGCACCGCATTGCGGTAATCCATCAGCTCCATGACATTGCGCAGTCGGGTGTTGGCCGGACGCTCGAAGCGGCCGGCGGCGCGCTGCTGTTCGGAGTAGTTGTCCAGGTAGGCCTTGAAATCCTTGGCATCGCCGGGCGCATCCAGCTCGACCCAGTACTGGATCCACGAGCAGGGCACGTTCAAGGCGGTGGCGTCGTTGACCAGCTCGCGGCCAAAGCAGTTCATGCTGCCATTGCGATCCAGCTTCAGGTCCAGCGCGGTGCTGAACGGCAGGTAGACATCTTCCTCGGAATCGAACTTGCCCGAGTACAGGTCGTAGAACTTCGGTGCCGGCTTCCACTCCTTCAGGACGCCGACAATGCGCAGTGCATGCCCTTCCACCAGTACTTCCTTGCCCACGCTGTTGGCGCCCTTGAACAGCTTGTCGTTGAGGGTGGTGCTGATCACTGCCACGCGGCTGCGGCCTTGGTCTTCCTCGCCGCTCCAGCCCTGGCCGAACGCGAACGGCGTATCGAACATCGGGAAGAAATCGGCCGAGGTGTAGCGCATGCTCAGGCTGAAGGGCTTGAGTGCATCGATGCGCGGATCGACGATGCCGCCGCCGCCGGTCATCATCGCCTGGCGTGGCGCCTTCTTCTGCCGCAGCAATTCTTCCGAATCGAAGCGGGTCATCTGCATCTCGGGCTCTTCGCCGGGCTTGTAGCCTTCCTTGGTATAGGGATCGAGCTGCACGTAGAACAGGCGGTCGCTCTTGTGCGGGATGGGGTCGCCGGACAGCACCTTGAACACCGTCAGCGTGGTCATCGCCGCGCCAATGCCCAGGGCAATGGCCAGCACCATCAGCGCGGTCAGGATCTTGTTGCGACCAAAGCTGCGCAGGGCAAGTTTGAAGTAGTAACTGAACATGGGCGGTCCTTGGCAGCTCAGGCGCTGCGCGTGGCGACAATGGGCGGGATGGCGGCGGCGCGCAGGGCAGGGCCGATGACGGCGGCCTGGCCCAGCAACCACAGCAGTACGGCACCCAGCGGCAGGTAATACAGCGGCAGCCGGGGAATTTCGAAGTAGTGCATCAGCAGCTGGTTGCCGGCGTAGGCCAGCAGCATGCCGAGCGCGATGCCGACGCTGGTCAGCAGCAGGTTCTCGGTCTGGAAGTAGCTGATGATCTGGCGGCGGGTGGCACCCAGCGCCCGGCGGATACCAATCTGCCGCGTACGCTGCTGCACCCAGAAGCTGGCCAGGCCGATGATGCCCAGCGCGGTCACCAGCAACATCACCAGGCAGATGCCCAACAGCAGCCGGGTCATGCTGCGGTCCTGCTGGAAGTAGGTCTCCCGCAGCTGCAGCAAAGGTTTGCTGTAGTCGACGGCGAGAATGGCTTCCGGGGTGACCTTGGGCGCCGCTGCAATCGCATTGCTGACGATGCGGGGCAGGTCACGCGGGTTGGCGCGCACCACATAGGTGCCGGCCTGCGCATCGGTGGTCACCGGTACGATCACCGACCATTCCATGCCGGCCAGGCCGTTCTCGCTGCGACCCGGGTCCGGGCGCGAGAAATGCGCCAGCACGCCAGCGACGGTGTACCGGTAGCCGCCCATCCACAACTGCTTGCCCAGCGGGTCCTGGCCCGGCCACAGATGCCCGGCGAAGGCCTGGGTGATCCAGACCTGCGCGTGCGACGGCAGGAAGTTGTCCACCGGCTGGTAGTCGGCATCGCTGAACATGCGGCCCTGTACCGGCTTCAGCTGCAGTGCGTCGATGGCGCCTGCATCCATGGTGTAGAAGTGGGGGACGCCACCGTGGTGCTTGCCCTCCGGGTCCAGCGATACGCCTGCAGTGCCAGCGCGCTGGCCGAATGGGACGGCATTGAGCACGCCCACTGCCTGCACGCCAGCCTGGCCACGCAGTTGCTGCAGCCAACGGCCGTTGATGTCCACCGGATTGCAGGACTCGCAGTCGAGCAGCTGCAGCGTGGCGATGGACGCCTCGTCAACGCCGCTTTCCATGCCGATCAGTTCCATCCGCGAGGCGGCCAGGAACAGCGCATTGCACAGCACCGCGCACGCCAGCGCGATCTCCAGAATGATCAGCGTGGCGGCGATGCGATGCCGCGACAGCGTGGCGATGATGGGTTTGATATCCAGGGTCATGGCTTAAAGCGCCTTGATCTGCAGGGCAGGGTCGATGCGCGCGGCACGCAGCGCCGGCAGCAGCCCGGCAATCACCGTGGTGGCGATCGCGGTGGCGAAGGTAAGGCCCAGCATGGTCAGGTCCAGCTGCACCATGTCGGCGTAGGCCAGTGGCTGCTGGCGGATGCTCCACAAGCCGGCCAGGGTGAACACCAGGCCGAGCACGGCTCCGCCCACGCCGATCAGCGCGGCTTCGATCAGGCATTGCTGGAACACCATGAGGCGGGTGGCGCCCAGGGCGCGCAGTACGCCGATCTCACCGGTGCGACGCAGGAACTTGGCCAGCAGCAGGCCGATGGTGTTGAACAGGCAGATCACCAGGAAGGCCAGCGCCATCCAGGCCTGCAGTTTGACGTCGCGCGGCACCACGCCGTTGTAGTCCATCCATTCCATCAGGCTGCGCAGGCGCATCAGTTCGGGCTGACTGATGCGGCCCAGCTGCTGTTGCTGCTGTACATAGGCCTGCAGGTGTTGCTGGTAGTCAGCAAGCTTGGCCGCGCTGTCCAACTGCACCCACAGCTGCAGCCATACGCAATCGGTATTCTCCAGGTAACCGGGGCGCTCCGGCAGACGATTGCAGGTGAACTGCCGGAAGTTGCCTGCATTGATCTGCAGGCCGGTGAAGAACGGCACCATCACGTCCTCGACAGGACGGTAATAGTCGGCGGTGTCGCCCTGTGCGAAGCGCCCGCCGGCTACCGTGTAGAACAATGGCGAGGGCCGCCAGGGCTTGAGCACGCCGATGATGCGCACCTCGCTGTCGCGGATGCGCAGCATCTTGCCGGTGCTGTCCTTGCCGCCGAACAGATGCTGGTTCAGATCCCAGGAGATCACCGCCACGCGGGCACGGCGCTGATCGTCCTCGGCCGACCAACCGGTCCCGTAGGCCATCGGCACCTGGAACATCGGGAAGAAATCGGCGGTGGTGGACAGCAACGTGGTCATCATCGCCGGCCCTTGGCCAGCCGGCGCGGATAACTTGACGGGGCTGTCCACCACCAAAGCCTTGCGATCGGCTGGACCGTCACGCCACAGGTCCGTCGCCGAGGTGTAGTCGAGCATGTCCAATGGCTCGCGCCGCGCCCGCTCGCCGCGCGTCGATGCATCCACCTGCGGGTAATAGATCTGCGCACTGCGCCCGGGCAGGGGATCGCCCGAGAGCAGGTGCTTCACCGTCAGCGTGGTCATCGACGCGCCGATGCCCATCGCGATGGACAGCACCATCAGCGCGGTCAGTACCGGGGTGCGGCGCAGGCTGCGCAGGCCCTGGCGGAGGTGGTAGGCGAACAGCGACATGCGTGGGATCAGCCCTGGTTGTCGGCGACGGCGGCGATACGGGCGGCGTGGGCCAGCACCGGCTCACGGATCAGGTCGGTGGCCTGGCCATCGACGATGTGCACGTTGCGCTGGGCACGTGCGGCCAGCTCCGGATCATGGGTGACCATGACGATGGTGGTGCCCTGGCTGTTGATCTCCTCCAGCAGCTCCATCACGCCGCGAGCCATCTGCGTATCCAGGTTGCCGGTCGGTTCGTCGGCCAGCAGCAGGCGCGGGCTGCCAGCCAGGGCGCGGGCGATGGCGGCGCGCTGCTGCTGGCCGCCGGACAGTTCGGCCGGGTAATGCTTCATGCGCGAGCCCAGGCCGACGTCGGTCAATGCCTTCTCGATGCGCTGCTTGCGCTCGGCAGCCGGCATGCCGCGGTAGCGCAGCGGCACATCGACGTTGTCGAACAGGTTGAGGTCGGGGATCAGGTTGAAGCCCTGGAAGATGAAGCCGATCTTCTGGTTGCGCAGGCGTGAGCGGGCATCGTCACCGAGGTGGCTGACGTCCTGGCCATCGAGCAGGTACTGGCCGCTGGTGAAGGTTTCCAGCAGGCCGGCGATGTTGAGGAAGGTGGTCTTGCCCGAACCCGAAGGGCCGGTGACCGCGACAAACTCGCCTTCGCGCACATGCAGGTCCAGCGAACGCAACGCATGGGTTTCAACCTGTTCGGTACGGAAGACCTTGGAGACGGATTGCATCTGGAGCATGGGTATTCCTTTCAGCGACGGTGAATGTGGAAGGTGGAGCGGGAGCGGGGTGCAGGGACTGCGTTTGAATGGGTGTAGCCAGGTCCGGCGATGGGGGCGGGAATTCGAGGGGACAGCGTGGACGACAGGGCTCACGACAACCCGGACGCCTGCAGCTGTTTCCAGTCACGATTCCCGAATCCCCACTCCCGGCCCCTATCAATTGATCGACACGCGCTCGTTGTCGCCGAACAGGTCGGCACCGGAGACAACGATTCTTTCGCCCGGCTGCAGGCCGGACACGATTTCGACTTCGCCCAGGCTGCTGACACCGGTCTGGATCGGGCGGCGCACCGCGGTGCTGCCGCTGACCACATAGGCGTAACGGCCGCCGGACTGCTCGACGAACGGGCCGCGCTCGACCTTGAGCACGTTGTTGCGGGTATCCAGCAGGATGCGCGCGCTCATACGCTGGCTCTGGCGCAGGCCCGGCGGCTGCTTGTCGGAGAAGCGCAGGCGCGCCACCACTTCACCATTGACCACTTCCGGTGATACCGCGGCAATCTCGCCCGGGAACGGCTGGCCCGAACCACTGGTGAGTTGCGCCGGCATGCCGATAGCCAGGTCACGGGCAAAGCTTTCCGGCACCTTGATTTCAATCTCGAAGCGCGACAGGTCGACCACACCGAGGATGGGGGCATTGGTCGCCACCTGGGTATGTTGGGTGGCCTGTACCTGGCCAACCTGGCCATCGAACGGGGCGCGCAGGGTCAGCGCATCCACCTGGCGCTTCACCTCGGCCACGACCGCCTCCTGGCGATCGGCCAGCAGGCGCTTGTTGCGTGCGTCCAGGGCCGCGCCCCGGCTCTGCAGGCTGGCGTCCTGCTGGGCATGCTGCAGCTCGATCTGAGCCTTCTTCAATTCATCCTGGGCCTTGGCCAAGTCGACCTGCGGCACCGCGCCGCCGTCATAACCACGCTGGTAGCGCTCCAGATCGCGCTGGGCAGCGGTACGCACCAGCCCGGCCTGGTCGGACAACTTGGCACCGGTGGCGCGGGCCAGGGTGGCATCCAGTGCGGCGCGGCTGGCCTCGGCCTCCAGGCCGGCCAAAGTGGCCTGTTCCTGCGCGAGCTTGCTGCGCAGTTCCGGGCTGTCGATCACCGCCAGCTCCTGGCCCTGCTTGACCACGTCACCGGCCACCACCTTCAGGGTCACGGTGCCGGCGGAGATGGCGTACAGCACCGGGCTGTTGGCAGCGATGACACGGCCATCGGCGGCGATGTCGCGGACCAGGTTGCCGCGGCTGACTTCGGCGATGCGCAGGCGGTCGCCGTCAAACGAGCGGCTGGCGCCCAGCCAGTTGCTGACCACATAGCCAATGCCGACCATCACCACCGCGGTGGCGACTGCCGGCCACAGCCAGCGTCGCCACACGGGTTGCGGGCGTTGGGTGCTTACCTGGTCCTGGGCGGAGGTGTCGCGGATCATCGTCGGCTTCGCTGCTGGGTTTGTTATCCATTAAGCAGATCGCGTGCCAACTTCAAGTTCTTGAAATAAAAGGAATATTGATGTGCGGTAAAAGTGTCCGGGTGTCCGCGGACGTTTGCGCGGACACTGTCCGCAGCCTGCTTGTCCGTGCTTGTCCGTGCGGTGTCCGAATCCGGTGGCTTAGAATGTCCGATCACTATTGCGAATGGATGGGCTATGTGCGGCATTGTGGGTGCGATCGCTGATCGTGATGTGGTTCCGGTCCTTATCGAGGGACTGAAGCGTCTGGAGTACCGCGGTTACGACTCCTCTGGCATTGCCGTGTTGGCAGCGGACCAGGTCCGTCGCGTACGTCGCACCGGCCGTGTGGCGGAAATGGAGAGCGCCGCCGCCGCCGAGCAGTTCAAGGCCGTGGTCGGCATCGGCCACACACGCTGGGCCACCCATGGCGGTGTCACCGAATCCAATGCCCACCCGCACATCAGCCAGGGCGTGGCGCTGGTGCACAACGGCATCATCGAGAACCATGAAGAACAGCGCGAGAAGCTGCGTGCGCTGGGCTATGTGTTCGAATCGCAGACCGATACCGAGGTCATCGCGCATTTGATCCACCATCACCTGAAGGCAGACCAGGACGACCTGCTCGGTGCCCTGCAGCGCACGGTCAAGGAGCTGACCGGTGCCTACGCACTGGCGGTGATCAGCCAGAACGAGCCCGAGCGCATGGTGGTCGCGCGCATGGGCTGCCCGTTGCTGGTGGGCCTGGGCGAGGGCGAGAACTTCGTCGCCTCGGATGTGTCGGCGATCCTGCAGGCCACCCGCCGCGTGATGTTCCTGGAAGAAGGCGATACCGCCGAGCTGACCCGCCAGGGCGTGCGCGTGTTTGATGGCGACAATGCCCCGGTGCAGCGCGAGCAGCGCATGTCCGACGTGTCGCTGGCTTCGCTGGAGCTGGGCCCGTACCGCCACTTCATGCAGAAGGAAATCCACGAGCAGCCGCGCGCGCTGGGCGACACCGTGGAGGCGGCGATCGACGCCGGTGGCTTCCCGGCCACCCTGTTCGGTGCCAATGCCGAAGCGGTGTTCAAGGACATCGAGGGCGTGCAGATCCTGGCCTGTGGTACCAGCTATTACGCCGGCATGACCGCGCGTTACTGGATCGAGGCCATCTCCGGCCTGCCGTGCAGCGTGGAGATTGCCAGCGAGTACCGCTACCGCGCCGCTTACGCCAATCCCAAGCACCTGATCGTCACCATCTCCCAGTCCGGCGAAACCCTGGACACGATGGAGGCGCTCAAGTACGCCAAGTCGCTGGGCCACACGCACACGCTGTCGATCTGCAACGTGCCGGAAAGCGCCATCCCGCGTGCCAGCGAACTGGTCTGCTACACCCGCGCCGGCGCCGAGATCGGCGTGGCCTCGACCAAGGCCTTCACCACCCAGTTGGCAGCGCTGTTCCAGCTGACCGTGGTGCTGGGCAAGCTGCACGGCCGCATCGACGCGGCGCAGGAAGCGGACTACCTCGAGCAGCTGCGCTTCCTGCCGGGCAGCGTGCAGCACGCATTGAACATGGAGCCGCAG
>NZ_DLJW01000104.1:0-18355 GCF_002477705.1 Stenotrophomonas sp. UBA7606
GCATCCACGCCGCCGGTGTCGGCGAACACGGTGTGCACGTTGTAGCCGCGCTCCTGCAGGTAGGGCACGCAGAAGCTGGTGTCGAGGCCGCCGGAGAAGGCGAGGACGATGTCTTTGCTCATGGGGAAGGAATCTCTGCTGTGGTTCTTGAGCCCCTCCCCCGCCGGGGGAGGGGTTGGGGAGGGGGTTGGCGAATATGAGGATGCATCTGGAGTGAGGAGCTTTACCCTCACCCCAACCCCTCTCCAGGCGGGAGAGGGGCTAAAGCATTACTTGCCGATCACTGCCGCCATGATCGCCTTCTGCACATGCAGGCGATTCTCGGCCTCGTTGATGGCAATGCACTGCGGCGAATCCATCACGCCGTCGGTGGCCTTCACATTGCGGCGCAGCGGCAGGCAGTGGCTGAACACACCGTTGTTGGTCAACGCCATCTTGGCTTCGTCAACGATGAAGTGCTTGTACTGGTCGCGGATCGGCTTTTCCGGCTCCCAGTTGCCGAAGAACGGCAGCGCGCCCCAGCTCTTGGCGTAAACCACGTCGGCGCCGGCATACGCGCTCTGGATGTCGTGGCTGACCTGCAGCGAACCGCCGCTCTCGGCGACGTTCTGCTCGGCCCAGCCCATGTAGCGCTCGTCCAGGATGTAGTCTGGAGTCGGGCACAGCAGGGTCACGTCCATGCCCATGCGGGTGGCGATGGTCAGCGCCGAGTTGGCCACGGCGGTGTTCAGCGGCTTGGGGTGGTAGGTCCAGGTCAGCACGTACTTCTTGCCGCGCAGGTCGCTGGTGCCGAAATGCTCCTGCAGCGCCAGGATATGCGCCAGCTCCTGGCAGGGATGGGTGATGGTCTCCATGTTGATGACCGGTACCGGCGAGTACTTGGCAAAGCTCTTCAGCACCTGGTCCTCGCGGTCCTTGCTCCAGTCCACGAACTTCGGGAAGGCGCGCACGCCGATCAGGTCGACGTAACGGCCCAGCACCTTGGCCACTTCGGCAATGTGCTCTTCGGTATCACCGTCCATCACCGTGCCGAGGTTGAACTCGATCGGCCATGCGTCCTTGCCCGGCTGCAGCACCACGGCATGGCCGCCCAGCTGGAATGCGCCCAGTTCGAAGCTGGTGCGGGTACGCATGGACGGGTTGAAGAACACCAGGGCGATCGACTTGCCCTTCAGGTCGTCACCCAGCTTGTTCTGCTTGAACAAGGCTGCCTGGGTGAGCAGCGCGTCGAGTTCGGCGCGGCTCCAGTCCTGGGTGTTCAAAAAGTGCTTCAGAGACATCGATCCATCCTTTATTGCGGAGATCCACCGTCGCCGGTGGGCGGATGCGCATGCGCGCGGCTCATTGCGTTTGAAACTTTTGCCAAACCAGAAACGAAAAAACCCAGCCTGGGCTGGGTTTTCCGAACAGACAGCACGAAGCTCCGGTCACCCAGCGAATATGTGGGGTTCCGGTCGGCGGGCACGGGACGTCATGCCGGAGGCCATCCGGGCGGTGCTGGATTCGTGCTGGAAGCTGGTGGCTTTCATCGTCGGGCATACTCGCACGCGACCGGGGGCGGCGCAAGTGTCGCAGTGCAACATCAAGGAACCGTCGAGGTCGTTTCAATCGCCTGGCCGACATCCGGGGTGATCGACACCCGCAGTTTGAGCCGGTTGCCGGGGTCCTCGGGCAGGCGTGAGCGGAACTTGATGCCCTTGTAGACGTAGTCCACGTCGTAGGCAATGGGCCGGCGGAACTCACGGCCAACCTCGACGATCTTGCAGTCCGGGGTCAGCATTGCGGCATTGCCGGTGCTGCCGCGCGACTCTGCGCCCTGCACCAGCTCGGCCTCACCCTCGTCGCGGCGCTCGCCGAACATGCCTTTGACCGAATCCCAGAAACGGCGGAAGCCGCCCTTCTCCTCCTCGCCCTTCACCTGCACCGGTGCCAGCGTGCGGGTGGACACCGGCTCGCAATGCTCCTCGGTACGGGTGGCACGCAGGGTCTGGAATACAGGCTCGACATTGAGCACCTGCGCATAGTCGTAGCGCACGTTCTCGATGATCACCACGCGGTTGCGCAGATCCGTTTCCTGCGCCAGCGCGGGCCCGAAGGCGGCAGCCAGCAGGCAGAACAACAACGGAGTGGGCTTCATCAACAAGAGGCAAAGGGCTCGGTGGGTAGGGATAGTGTAGGCAGCCCGGCTGCCCCGGGCCTGAACATTACCCATCCGCACGCGTATTGCCCAGCCCAGGGATGCCCCGCCCGGCCCGGACCGCTAGAATTGTCAGGTTCGCTTACCCCCGGATTGCCATGACCCTGCGCCTGCACAACAACCTGACGCGGCAGCTGGAGCCGTTTGCTCCGCTCGACCCCGCCGCCCCCACCCTGTATGTCTGCGGCCCCACGGTCTACAACTATGTACATATCGGCAATGCGCGCGGCCCGGTGGTGTTCGGGGTGCTGGCCGACCTGCTGCGTCGCCGCTACGGCAAACTGCGCTACGCGCGCAACATCACCGACGTTGACGACAAGATCAATGCCGCGGCCAAGGACCAGTGCGTACCGATCAGCGCCATCACCGACCGTTTTGCCGCCGCCTACCGCGAGGACATGGCCGCGCTGGGCGTAGTGCCGCCGGATATCGAGCCGGAAGCCACCGCGCACATACCCCAGATCATCGCCATGATCGAGCAGCTGATCAGCAGCGGGCACGCCTACGCCGCCGAGGGCCATGTGCTGTTCTCGGTGGCCAGCTTCGCCGACTACGGCAAGCTCTCGCGCCGCGACCCGGAGGAAATGCTGGCCGGCGCCCGCGTCGAGGTCGCACCGTACAAGCGTGATGCCGGCGATTTCGTGCTGTGGAAGCCCTCCAGCGACGACCTGCCGGGCTGGGAATCGCCCTGGGGCCGTGGCCGCCCGGGCTGGCATATCGAGTGCTCGGCGATGGCCGCTGCCCACCTGGGCCCGACCATCGACATCCATGCCGGCGGTGTCGACCTGCAGTTCCCGCACCACGAAAACGAAATCGCACAGAGCGTCTGCGCCCATGGTGGGCAGACCTTTGCCCGCTTCTGGCTGCACAACGGCATGCTCAATTTCGGCGGCGCCAAGATGAGCAAATCGCTGGGCAACATCGAGCGTGTGCACGACCTGGTGCGCCAGCACCCGCCCGAAGCCCTGCGCTACGCATTGTTGTCGGCCCATTATCGGCAGCCGCTGGATTGGTCCGATGCCCTGATCGAGCAGTCGGTGCGCACCCTGGACCGGCTGTACGGCACGCTGCGTGATCTGGCCGATGTCGAAGCTGTTGCCAGCATCCCGGCCAGCGTCGAAGCCGCGCTGGACGACGACCTCAACACGCCGCTGGCCCTGGCCGAAGTGGCGCGCATTGCCAGCGAGGCGCGCAAGGCCGATTCCGGCGACGACAAGCAGCGGCTGAAGCGCGAGTTGCTGGGCGCCGGCCTGGCCCTGGGCCTGCTGCAGCAGGCGCCGGCCGACTGGTTCGGGCGCGGCGCCGCCGAAGGCGACGACGCACGCATCCAGGCCCTGATCGACGAGCGCATCGCCGCCAAGCAGGCACGCGACTTCGCCCGCGCCGATGCCATCCGCGACCAGTTGGCAGCGGAAAACATCGTGCTGGAAGACACGCCGCAGGGTGTGCGCTGGAAGCGGGGCTGACACTTCCTTTCACCGCACCCTCACCCCAACCCCTCTCCCGATGGGAGAGGGGCT
The DNA here is from genome assembly GCF_002477705.1 of Stenotrophomonas sp. UBA7606. Classification (NCBI taxonomy): domain Bacteria; kingdom Pseudomonadati; phylum Pseudomonadota; class Gammaproteobacteria; order Lysobacterales; family Lysobacteraceae; genus Stenotrophomonas; species Stenotrophomonas sp. UBA7606. Next base: position 3,718 of record NZ_DLJW01000104.1, read on the forward strand.
AAGGCGGAAGCTGCAATTGCACACATAGCGCCGGTTCGCGGCGCACTGAGCCCCTCTCCCTCCGGGAGAGGGGTTGGGGTGAGGGAGAGTCCTCCCAGCACCCCACCCAAAGCCCCTCCCCACCAAGGCGAGCGGCCAAGCACAGGACCCACAATGACCAACTCCCCCTTCCCGCTCGAACCCACCGCCGCCGACGCCCAGGCCGCCATTGCCGAGGAATTCTCCTTCTTCGGTGACTGGTCCGAGCGCTATCAGTACCTGATCGACCTCGGCCGCAAGCTGCCCACCTTCCCGGAAGAATGGAAGACCGAAGAACACCGCCTGCTCGGCTGCCAGTCCATGGTCTGGATCGTGCCCGAAGGCGATGCCGACAAGCTGGTCTTCCACGCCATCAGCGACTCGGCGATTGTCTCGGGCCTGATCTACCTGGCGCTGCGCGTGTACTCGGGCCGCTCGGCCGCTGAAATCCTCGCCACCGATCCGGACTACGTGTCCGCCATCGGCCTGGCCAAGCACCTGTCGCCGACCCGCAGCAATGGTCTGGCCGCGATGCTGGCCTTCATCCGCGACACCGCCCAAGCCCGCCAGTGAGCACCCCCGGCTCCATCGGCGAGCTGCTGCGCCAACCCGGCTACACCCAGCTGCTGCTGTACCGCATCGCCGGCATGCTGTCCTACCAGATCGTCGCGGTCACGGTCGGCTGGCATATCTATGAAGTCACCCGCAATCCTTTCTCGCTGGGCCTGATCGGCCTGGCCGAGGTGCTGCCCTACTTCTGCGTGGCGCCGTTTGCCGGCTACCTGGTCGATCACCTGCCACGTCGCAAGCTCGGCATGACCGCCTGCCTGGGCCTGATCGCCACCGCCTTGATGCTGGTCGCCGTCGCCAGCGGCTGGCTGCCGGTCAAGGGCGTGTGGCCGATCTACCTGGCCGTCGCACTGACCGGCATGGTCCGCGCCTTCCTCTCGCCGGTGTACAACGCCTTGTTCGCCCGCGTGCTCAAGCGTGAGCAGTTCGCGCGCGGTGCCGGCTTTGGCACGGTGGTGTTCCAGGCCGGCATGGTGCTGGGCCCCGCGCTGGGCGGCATATTGGTGGCCGTAGGCGGCAAGGGCCTGTCCTACGGCGTGGCCGCGGCAATGGCGGTGCTGGCACTGGTCGCCCTCGCCTCGCTCAAGGTCAGCGAACCGGCACCCCCACAGACCCGCGCGCCGATCTTTGCCAGCATCGCCGAAGGTGCACGCTTCGTGCTGTCCAACCAGATCATGCTGGGCGCGATGGCGCTGGACATGTTCTCGGTACTGCTGGGCGGCGTGGTGGCGATGCTGCCAGCCTTCATCCAGGACATCCTGCATTACGGCCCGGAAGGCCTGGGCATCCTGCGCGCGGCGCCGGCCCTGGGCTCGATTGCGGTTGGCCTGTGGCTGGCCCGGCACCCGCTGCGCCGCAATGCCGGGCGCGTGCTGTTGTTCGCCGTGGCCGGCTTCGGCCTGTGCGTGATCGCCTTCGGGCTGTCACGCAGCTTCTGGCTCTCGGCCGCCATCCTGGTGTTCTACGGCGCCTGCGACGGTGTCTCGGTGGTGGTGCGCTCGACCATCATGCAGCTGGTGACGCCAGATGACATGCGCGGCCGGGTGTCGTCGATCAACGGCATCTTCATCAGCTCCTCCAACGAACTGGGCGCGTTCTACGGCGGCAGCATGGCGCGCCTGCTGGGGCTGGTGACCGCGGTAGTGGTCGGCGGTTGCGCGGTCTTGGGCGTAGCCGCCATCACCGCATGGAAAGCGCCGCAGCTGCGCAAACTCGACAACCTGCAGGACCTGTGAATACGAAATCGCCGGGGCGGTGATGCCCCGGCGCGGCGTCACACCTGCCAACGCGTCACGGCGCGTATTCGCTTTCCTGCTCCTTCTCGAACGCCTGCTGCAAGCGGATGTCGCGCGACGACGCCCCCACGCGCAGGCTGTAGCTGCCCCGGTCCGCTACCCAACGCCCACGGTTGCTATCGAACGAGGCCAGATCCTTGCCATCGATTTCGAAGTGCAGCACCTGCGACTGGCCCGGCTGCAACAGATCCGTCTTGGCAAATGCACGCAGCTCCTGGTTTGGCTTCTGCAACGCCCCCTGCGGGGCGCTGACATAGACCTGCGCCACTTCTTTGCCCGCGACTGTGCCGGTATTGGTGATCCTGACGCTCGCCCGTACTGGCCCCTCGCCACTGGCATCCACCGTCAACGCGTCATAGCCGAACGTGGTATAGGACAGGCCGAAGCCAAACGGGTAGGCAACGTCCACCTTGTGCGTATCAAAGTGCCGGTAGCCCACCCAGATACCATCGGTGTACTCCACCTCCGCCGCGCGCGCGGTCTTGAGGCCAAACGGGGAAGGCGCATCCGGGTCCGGCCCCAACAGCTCCTTGCCGGGGAAGCCCTTGCTGGCCGGGTAGTCACTCAACTGCAGGGCGAAGGTGTCAGTCAGCTTGCCGGAAGGGTTCACCGCACCCGACAGCACATCGGCGATCGCATCACCGGCTTCCTGACCTGGTTGCCAGGCCAGCAGGATGGCATCGGCAAGACCCGCCCAGCTGGCGGTTTCAATCGCACCGCCGATATTGAGCACGACCACCAGCTTCTTGCCTTCGGCATGGAAAGCCTCGGCCGTTTGCTGCAACAACAGCCGTTCGGCGGCGCTCAAGCGGAAGTCCCCCTCGACGCTGCGATCGACAAATTCACCCGAGCCGCGGCCGATGGTCACCACCGCCACATCCTGCTCCCTGGCAAGGCGTTGCAGCTGTGCCTGCCCAACATCCAGTTCGGGAATGCGGCGCTGGGGCAGATACCACTCCGTTCTGGGCAGTTTGGCCTTTTCCTGGCCAATGTAGCCCGTGTACAACGCCTCCAGTCCATCGGCATTGCTGAAACCGGCATTGCCCAGGCCTTGCGGCAACCCGACGATGTAAGCCTTGTTGACGTCGCCACTGCCGGTGCCACCGGCGATCATCTCGTAGCTGCCATGGCCGAGCAGCGCAAGCCGGCCTGCCGCTGGCAGCGGCAAGGCGCCACTCTCGTTCTTCAGCAACACCATGCCTTGCGCACCCGCCATGCGCGACAACGCCGCACTTGCCTTCAGATCGGGCTGATCGGAATGTGGCAACTGCTTGAACGCACGGCTGCGCAGCACCAGCTCCAGTATGCGGGTGACGTTGCGGTCCAGTACCGCCAGGTCCAGCTTGCCTGCCTCAAGCGCATCCCGTATCGCCTTGCGCTGTTTGCCGGTACCCGGCATCAACAGTTCGTTGCCGGCCTGCATCTGCGCCACGGCATCACTGCCACCAAACCAGTCCGTCATCACCACGCCCTGGTAGCCCCATTGCGAACGCAGCACATCGGTCAACAGCCAGTGACTCTCCGAGGTGTAGGGCCCGTTGAGCTTGTTGTAACTGGACATCACCGTCCACGGCTGTGCCTTGCGTGCGCTGATCTCGAATCCTTTCAGGTAGATCTCGCGCAGCGCCCGCTCATCCACCTTGACGTTGATGGCATTGCGGTTCCACTCGTGGTTGTTGACCGCAAAGTGCTTGATCGACGCACCGACACCCCGCTGCTGCAGCCCGTTCACCAGCGCTGCGGCCATCTCGCCGCTGACCACCGGATCCTCGGAGTAATACTCGAAATTGCGCCCACCCAACGGGTAGCGATGAATGTTCTGCGCAGGCGTCAGCATCACATCGATACCGTAAGCGGCAGCCTCATCGCCGATTGCGGCACCCACCCGCTGCACCAACACGCGATCCCAGCTGCTGGCCAGTGCCGTACCGATGGGAAAGCCAGTCGCATGAAAGGTTCGACCCGGCGCGTCCTTGCGGGTTGGTGAGATGCGCACCCCGGCCGGCCCGTCGGCCAGCACCAGCGACGGAATACCCAGGCGCGGCACCGCCACGGTCGCACCCGCTGCACCGTCCACCTTGTTCTCAATGGATCCGACCACCGGCGCCTGCATATCCTCGGGCAACCCCGGAAAACTCATCCCCTGGCCGGTAACCAGTTCCACCTTCTCCTGCACGGTCAGTGCCGCCACCACCTGCTCCAACGGTGCCTGGCCCAACCGGGGGAGCTCCGCGGCAAGACTGGACTGCGCGACCAGCGGGCTCACTGCCGCGGCAACCAGCAATGGCCTGAGCCTGGGTTTACTGCTGTTCATCACCATGTTGCGTACTCCGGGTTGCGGCCCCTGTTGGGTTCGGGGCGGTGCTTGCGTGGATTGGCGCGGCCGCATCCAGACAGCGCGCGCGGACGTCATTGGGTGAAACCACAGGCAGCGCAGCACTGCGCATCCATATGCGCTGCGGCACCTGTCTGGAAATCGCAAACGCCAAGCCATGTCGTGGGCCCGGCAACTGTCAGAACAAAAGCGAGTTGTCTTTACCGAATCACCGCATCTGGATGCGGCTCCTTGAGCGCCAGAGCACGCGCTTGAGCAAGGGAAATGAACTGATCGATCCCACGCAACGCTCGCAGAGCACAGGGCACCACTGCCGTCCTGCAAAAATGCACAGGTTGCATGCCCAGCACGTCCAGAGGGCCCTCTGCGCCCACGCTGACATCGCTGCAGGACTGATCAAACCGGATCATGCTGCCCGCACATTTGCCAAATTGCGCCAGGCGGCAGCAAGCAGATGGCAGAGGTGCATGACCCCATGGAAGCGCAGGGGTATCCAAGCATTGTTGTAACGCCCCAATCTCAGGCCCAGCAACGTGGACGGTAGCGTCCAGCATTGAGTGACGGCCGCAGAACCAAAGCCGCAACGCACGAAACTGCGGCTGCTATTGCAGTTCGGTTCGACAGCAATCCGCGATGACACTGCAACCGCGCCCGCGCCGTCCACTTCGGAATGGTTCTGTTGCCCCGCTCTTGCCGCCGCCAGTGCGTGTATTCCGGCAACAGCTGTCCACGGTACAAGGCCGCTACCCGAACGCTTTCTCCAGCACCACTTCCTCATGTTCTCCGCTCCCGAGATGAGAAACGACGACCTTCGCGACAGTCACGGTCACCGGCAAACAGCCCTCGCACGGCCTGCATCAGCGCGTCGGCATCAACCACCGCAATCATTACGACGTCGATCAGTCGCGGTTTCCTCACCACGCGGCGGAACATCGCTGCCATCGCTGCCATCGCTGCCATCGCTGGGCAGCTGTGGCCGCAATGACGGCGGGCAGCCATCGGCATGTATAGGGCGATGCAGTCGCAGGCAGCTACCTGGCGAGGACGCAGTAAACCTATCGGCAAGCAGGTCTGTCAAAAACTGTGCCACGGGTACAGTTTCTTCCTCGATCACGTCGCTGCGCAGTGCAGTTGCACCGCACGCTCCTGCCGCGCCCGACCGTCGGTCTGCCGACTCCCGTTCTCGGGCCACGGCCGACACCTGCACGCCGACACGCACCCGAAGGTGACTTGCGTCACCAGCAGATACTGGATGCTGCCATGCAGGCTTTCGCACGCGATGGCTGCCGCAAAGCCAACACTGGTGTAGCGGCCGCATAGGCCGGTCTTACCTTGCCGGTTCTGCTGCATCATTTTCCGAGCAGCAGCGATGGGCTGCCGGCCGTACCTGAAGTGCGTGACCAGCGCAGTCCACTGCTGCCGGGCCAGGCCCAGCACATCACGCTGCAAAGCGCAGTCGCAGGCCCGCCGTTGCCAAGGCCTCAACTGCTGTAACAACTACGCCTGATCAACTGCGCCAACATGCAGATACCGAGCCTGTTCCGGGCCTTCTGCCTGCCCCGAAAGCCTGCCCCCCCCAAAAAAAGCACAAGCGTGGCTCCGTCGTCACTCGCGATTGGTGCTGCGGTTGATCGCGCGCAGCGTGGCGCAAGGCCAGCACGCCGGCAGTATCCGCCCCGAAGGCGATGCAGGGCAGATTGCCGGCGAGAGAGTGGCGATGAGGAATGGCCTCAGCGGTCATGGCTGCGGCATCCTGAACAGGTCGACCTGAAGCAGTTCTTCGAGGCCTACCTGCGATGCCTGCAGCAAGAGTGCGACAGCGCTGATACCGCCTTGGCCCGCAGCGCTTCAGCGCGCAGCGGCCCATTCGGCATACAGGCCGTGCTCGCCCTCGGGGCACAACGGCGCCAAGCCCGAGCCGGGCGCAGCGGGGCCCTGCGCCAGACGCGCGTAGACCGCGCCGGTAGACAGGCCATAGGGCTCACCGTCAGCATTGGAGTAGGCAAACCATGCCTGCTCGATGCCACACAGGTACATGGCTGCCAGGCACATCGGGCAGGGGTGGCCGCTGGCGTAGATCACGCAGCCCTCCAGGCGTGGACTGGCCAGCGCCGCACTGGCCATGCGGATGGCGCGCATCTCGGCATGGTCGGTCGGGTCGTGGCTGGCATGGATGCTGTTGGCGGCTTCGGCAAGCACCTGATCGTCCTTGACCAGCACGGCCCCAAACGGACGGCCGCCAGCGGTGATGTTGTCGCGGGCCAGCGCCAGCGCGCGGCGCATATGCATTTCTGCGGACATGGTTCTCTCCAGAAAAAAGAAAACCCCGCCGCAGCGGGGTTTTCGGATGACAACAAACCAGACGATCAGTCGCCCTGCTGCTTCTGCAGGTGCTCCCAACGCTCCTGCGCATCGATCGTGCGCTCGGCAGTGAGGCGGGCCTCCAGACGATCCAGGCCGATTTCCTCGCCGGTATCCACGCAGTAGCCGTAATCCCCGGCTTCCAACCGCTTGAGCGTGCTGTCGATCTTGCCGATCAGCTTGCGGTAGCGGTCACGGGTACGCAGTTCCAGCGAGTTCTCGGTCTCGCGGGTGGCGCGCTCGGCCTCATCGCCGATGTCACGCACTTCATCGCGCAGGTTTTCGATGGTCTGCTTGGACTCCTCGACCAGATCGGCGCGCCAGTTGAGCAGGCGCTGGCGGAAGTACTCCTGCTGCAGCGTGCTCATGTACTCCTCGTCCGCGGTCGGCTTGTAGCCTGCCGGCAGGATCGGACGGCCGGAGGCCTCATCGGTCTTGTATTCAACGACCTTGTATTTGCTGCGCGGCGCCGGTGCGGTGGAACGGGCAGTGACGGCAACGGCTACCTTGCCGACCGGACGGACGGCTGCAGGCGCTGCGGACTTGACGGGGGTTTTGACGTGGGATTTCGAAACAGGCACGGGATTCTTGGGTTGCGGGGCCTTGGCCGCTGACGACGGTGCCACAACCGCCGGCTTGGGAGCCGGTGCTGCAGCTGTCTTGGCGACTTCAGCCGGGACAGGCTTGGCCGTCACCGGCTTGGTGGCCGGCTTCGGTACGGACTTGGCCACAGGCTTGGTGGCGGGAGTCTTGGCGGGCGGAGCAGCAGTCTTCACCGCCGCCTTCTTGGCTACCGGTTTTGCCGGCGTCGCCGCAGCCTTGGCTGCAGGTGCCGCCTTTTTCACCGCCGGAGCGGCGACCGGTTTGCCGGTTTTACTGGCTGTCGCCTTGCTGACAGCCGGGGCTGCCTTCTTGGCGACGGCCTTCTTGGCCGGGGCCGGCTTGGCCACTGCCTTCTTGGCAGGTGCCACCGGCTTGGCCGCAGCCTTCTTGGCGACTGCAGTCTTGGCAGGAGCCTTCTTTGCCGGCGTAACCGCCTTGGCGACCGGCTTGCTTGCGACCGGCTTGGACGCCGCCTTCTTGACTACAGGTTTGGCGGTTTTCTTGGCGACCTTGACGGCCTTTTTTGCAGGTTTTTTAGCAGCCACGAAACGCTCTTCCTTGTTTCCCCCGGGGCCCGGGAAAGCGGGCCTTTATAGCCTACCCGACCAGCAGCAGCAACCGCGCCGGGGTTCCGTATATGAACGGAAGCCCCAGCCATGCAGCAAAGGTCCAGTGGCGTCACCGGACCGTTTCGCGCAGTTCGGAACGTAACCAGGGCGCAACCGCCCCGGCGGGGCCCGGCAATTACCTGCCAGAGCCTTAGCGCATCCTGCGACAAATCCTCGACACTTGCCAAGTGGCTTATCATCTAGGGGTGATCGGCCGACTCCTCATTGCCGTACTGCGCTCCTACAAGCGCTTCATCAGCCCCCTGCTTGGGCCGCGCTGCCGTTTCTACCCCAGCTGTTCGGAATACTCCATGGACGCGATCCGCATACACGGGCCGCTACGGGGGTGCTGGCTTACCCTGCGCCGGCTGGGGCGCTGCCATCCGTTCCATCCGGGCGGACTGGATCCGGTCCCGGAGCGCGCCGATTCCCCCTCTTGCCGCTGCACAGGAAAACACTGACATGTCCTCCACGCTTATCCGCAATGCCCGCATGGTCAACGAAGGCCGCACCTTCGACGGCGACCTGCGCATCGAGAACGACCGTATCGCGCAGATCGGCAGCGGCCTGACCCCGCGCGAGGGCGAACAGGTGGTGGATGCGGGCGGGCGCTGGCTGCTGCCCGGGATGATCGATGACCAGGTGCACTTCCGCGAACCGGGCCTGACCCACAAGGGTGATATCGCCAGCGAATCGGCGGCCGCCGTGGCCGGTGGCCTGACCAGCTTCATGGACATGCCCAACACCAATCCGCCAACCCTGGACTCGACCATCCTGGAAGCCAAGTATGAACTGGCCAAGGGCCGCGCCTGGGCCAATTACGGCTTCTACCACGGTGCCAGCAACGACAACCTGGAAGCGATCCGCGTGCTCGACCCGAAGAAGGCCCCGGGCGTGAAGGTGTTCATGGGCGCCTCCACCGGCAACATGCTGGTCGACAACCCGGAAACCCTGGACGCGATCTTCCGCGAGTGCCCTACCCCGATCATCACGCACTGCGAAGACACGCCGATGATCGACGCCAACATGAAGGCCTTCCAGGAAAAGTACGGCGACGCGCTGACCCCGGACATGCACCCGGACATCCGCTCGCGCGAAGCCTGCATCAAATCGACCCGACTGGCGATGTCGCTGGCGAAGAAGCACGGCACCCGCCTGCATGTGCTGCACATCTCCACCGCCGATGAGCTGGCGCTGTTCGAGAAGGGCCCGCTGATCCGCGCGGACGGCAGCCGCAAGCAGATCACCGCCGAGACCTGTGTGCATTTCCTGCATTTCGCGCGCCCGGATTACGCCACCAAGGGCAACCTGATCAAGTGCAACCCGGCGATCAAGGAAGTATCCGACCGCGAGGCCATCACCGCCGCGCTGGCCGACGACGTGCTCGACGTGCTGGCCACCGACCACGCCCCACACACCTGGGAAGAGAAGCAGAAACCCTACGCCCAGGCCCCGTCCGGCCTGCCGCTGGTGCAGTACGCGCTGGTCGCTGCGCTGGAGCGCGTGCACGAAGGCAAGCTGACCCGCGAACAGGTGGTGCAGAAGTTCGCCCACGCCCCGGCACAGCTGTTCGACGTGGAAGAACGCGGCTTCCTGCGCGAGGGCTACTTCGCCGACCTGGTGCTGGTGGAAGACGTGCCGTTCACGGTCAAGCGCGAGGACGTGCTGTCCAAGTGCGGCTGGTCGCCGTTCGAGGGCACCACCTTCCGTTCGCGCATCGCCTCCACCTGGGTCAACGGCCAGCAGGTATGGGACGGCAGCAAGCTGGTGGGCGCACCGGCCGGCCAGCGCATGACCTACGACCGCTGATGCGTTCGGTACTGGTAATGGGTGCGCTGCTGCTTGCAGCGCCCCTGCTCACTGCTCTGCCCGCGCAGGCCCAGGATGGCATCGGCAACCTGCTCGACAACCGCGTGGTGTTCCCTGCCAGCGCCTCGCAGGGCGCGATGGTCATCGGCAAGGTCCCGGCTGGCAGCACGGTCCGTTATGCGGGCCGGCAGCTGCGGGTCAGCAGCTACGGCAGCGTGGTATTCGGCATCGGCCGTGACGAGAAAGGCCCGCTGCAGGTACAGGTGCAGCGCCCCGATGGCGGCAGCGAGAACGTTTCGATTGCGGTGACTGCGCGCGACTGGCCGGTGGAACGGGTCAACGGCGTACCGCCAAAGACCGTGAATCCGCCACCGGCCATCGCCGAGCGTATTGCCCGTGAGCAGGCGCAGGTGACTGAATCGCGCAAGCGCGACGACAACCGCACCGACTTCACCCAGACCTTCATCTGGCCGGTGCAGGGGCGCATCAGTGGCCGCTTCGGCAATGCGCGGGTCTACAACGGGCAACCGGGCAGCGGCCATTCCGGCATGGACATCGCCGTGCCCACCGGCACCCCGGTGAAGGCACCTGCAGCCGGCGTGGTGACCTTTGCCAACCCCGACCTGTACCTGACCGGTGGCACCCTGGTACTGGACCATGGCTATGGCATCAGCTCCAACTTCCTGCACCTGTCGCGGATCGATGTGAAGGTCGGTGACAGGATCGAGCAGGGGCAGACCATCGCCGCGGTTGGTGCAACCGGCCGCGCAACCGGCCCGCACCTGCACTGGGGCATGAACTGGTTCGACACCCGCATCGACCCACTGCTGGTGCTGGAGCGCGGCAAATAAACCCGAACCATGTAGTGCCGAGCCATGCTCGGCAAAAGCTTCACCTGTAGTGCCGAGCCATGCTCGGCAAAAGCTTCACCTGTAGTGCCGAGCCATGCTCGGCAGGGGTCTTCCCGGTAGAGCCTCAGCCGAGCATGGCTCGGCTCTACCAGTGGGAACGGCGCAAGCCACGACGCTGATGGATCAACAGCGCAAAGCCCCCTCCCCAGCCCTCCCCTTCGCCTATGGCGCAAGGGAGGGGCGTAGTGCCGAGCCATGCTCGGCAGATGCCTTCCCGGTAGAGCCCCAGCCGAGCATGGCTCGGCTCTACCAGCCTGCGTACCGGCCTGTTGGCCTGTGGGAGCGGCATAAGCCGCGAAGCTTGCACAGCAACAGCACAAAGCCCCCCTCATCCGCCCCCCGCCTTCGCGGGGGCAGGCTCTTCTCCCGCAAGCGGGAGAAGGGAGCGGCTCCGTTGACCAGCGCGAGGCTCAGCCGCGCGCTGCCCACCAACTACGCCACAACAAACCGGCCGGGCTGGGCTGGTATTCGCCACCACGGATGCGCGCCTGCTGGCGGCCGCGTGCCAGCACCGCATAGATACGCCGCGGGCGCGGGCCGGCAACGCGCGATGGCCAGGACGCCTGCAAGGCCTTGTCCCATTCCATTTCATTAGCGAACGCCTGTGGCACCGCCGCTGCCTGCTCCTGCACGCGCAGGGCCAGCGTCTGCGTGGCAAATGCATCGGCCGCCGCCAGCGAGGCCTTGCTGTTGAACATGGCCGCTTCCACCGCCGCCACGGCTGCGGCGTAACGCGCCAACATGCTGCGCGCCTGCGCGGCGTCGGCCGGGCGTTCGCGTGCCGGGATCAGGTCCGGCAATGTGTCAGCCAACTGCGACCACGGCGCCCGCACCGGCTCCAGCAGGCGACCCAGCGGATGCCGCGAGCGCTGGCTGTCCCAGCTGCGCAGCTCCTCGCCCCACCACGCCAGCTTGGCATCCTGCGGCGTGGTGTCGCCGCTGGCATTGAGCATGTCATCGAATTCCTGCAGCAGCGCGAACCACGCCACGCTGCGGGCACGATCGGCCTCGTCGACAAAACGCTCCACGAAGGCCCATTCCGGCCAACGCTCCCGCCACTTGTCCAGGAAGCTGTCCAGCGCACTGCTCACATCAAACCTCGTTGTTGAATCAGGCCGAAGCCGGTTGGGTAGCTGGCCATGCGGCGGGCTGCCAGAGTTGTTGCGGTTGCTCGTACTGGCAGTCGGCCTGCCAGCTTTGCGGGTCGTCCGTATCCAGGCGGTAACCCCACAGCGCGGCCACCGACGGCATGCCGGCCGCGCGCGCGGCGATGATGTCGCGCTCGTCATCACCCACGTAGACGCAGGCACTGGCGGCGATGTCGATCCGCTGTGCGGCGACCTCCAGCGGCAAGGGGTGGGGCTTGCGCTCGGCCAGGGTGTCACCACCGATCAGCACCGCACAACGCTGCTCCCAGCCGAGCTGCGGCAGGATCAGGCGCGCCAGATACTCCGGTTTGTTGGTGACGATGCCCCAGGTGGTGCCTGCCTCTTCCAGCGCCTGCAGCATGGTCTCAACACCATCGAACAGCGTCGCGTACTGCCCGATCAGCGCCTCGTAGATCTCGAGGAACTCCGGCACCAGCGCCTGCCGTTCGGCCTCGCCCATCTGCGGAAAGGCGACCGCCAGCATCGCGCGCGCGCCCTTGGACACGGCCGGGCGCAGCTGTTCCAGGCTGACCTCCGGCATGCCGCGTGCCTGCAGCATGCGGTTGGCGGTGACGACGAAATCCGGCGCGCTGTCCAGCAGCGTGCCGTCCAGGTCGAACAGCACCGCCGCCGGGAACGAGGTGCGGGTCATGCCTGTTCCGGCTTGACCGCGTAGGCCAGGTAGTTGATGTCGGTGCGGCTGCTCAGACGGGCGCGGTTGCGCCACGGTTCGTAGGCCATGCCACTGACGTCCTGCAGCGACAGGTCGGCGGCACGCAGCCACGCGCCCAGCTCGGCCGGCTTGATGAATTCCTGGTAATGGTGGGTGCCCTTGGGCAACAGCCGCGCCACGTACTCGGCACCGACGATGGCCACGGCAAAAGCCGCCGGGGTGCGGTTGATGGTGGACAGGAACAGCTTGCCGCCCGGACGCAGCAGACGATGGCAGGCAGCGATGATGGCGCCCGGATCAGGCACGTGCTCCAGCATTTCCATGCAGGTCACCACGTCGAAACCGCCCGGCTGCTCCGCCGCCAGGTCTTCGGCCGCCTGTACCCGGTAGTCCACGCTGACGCCGGACTCCAGGCTGTGCAGGCGGGCAACCTTGACCAGTTCCGGGGCCAGGTCAATGGCCGTCACCTGTGCCCCTTCCTTTGCCAGCGCTTCGCTGAGCAGGCCGCCGCCACAGCCGATATCCAGGACCTTGGCACCGCGCAGGCTGGCGCGGTCGGCCACGTATTTCAGGCGCACCGGGTTCAGCGCATGCAGCGGCTTCTGCGGGCCATCGGCGTCCCACCAGCGGGTGGCCAAGGCGGCGAACTTGTCCAGTTCGGCCTGATCGAAATTGGTGGAGGTGGAAGCTGCGCTCATATCGGGTTCCTCATGCGGCCACCATGGGCGGCCGGGTGCGCGCTCAGGCGCGGGTGGTACGGATGCGGTCGCGCCACTGGCGCGCATTGGCGGTGATCGCGGCGATGTCCATGTCGACCAGCTGACGCTGGACCAGCTTGGGCTTACCAGCAATCCACACGTCGCTGACCTGATGGCGGCCGGCGGCATACACCAGCTGCGACAACACATGATGCAGCGGCTGGGTTTCCAGCGCCGACAGATCCACGCAGGCCAGATCGGCCTGCTTGCCGACCTCGATCGAACCGATGCGGTCGCCGAAGCCCAGCGCACGGGCGCCGCCCAGTGTGGATGCGCGCAGGGTGGTGGCCGCGTCCAGTGCGGTGGCGTCATTCGCGACGGCCTTGGCGAGGATGGCGGCGGTGCGGTTCTCGCTGAACATGTCCAGGTCGTTGTTGCTGGCGCAGCCGTCGGTGCCGATGGCCAGGTTGACCCCGGCGCGCACCAGCGCGCAGGCCGGGCAGAAACCCGAAGCCAGCTTCAGGTTTGACTCCGGGCAATGCACCACGCTGACGCCGCGCTCGGCGCACAGGTGGATCTCGGCCTCGGTCAGCTGGGTCATGTGCACGGCGATCAGGCGGTCATTGACCAGACCCAGGCGGTCCAGGCGCGCCAGCGGGCGCTGCCCGTGCAGGGCGATGGAATCGCTGATCTCCTGCGCGGTCTCGTGCGTGTGCAGGTGCACCGGGATATCCAGCTGGTCGGACAGCATCCGCACCCGCTCGAAGTTGGCATCGTTCACCGTATACGGCGCATGTGGCGCGAACGCGGTGCCGATCAGCGGGTCGCCACGCCAGGCATCGTGCAGCTCAGTGGCGCGGGCGAAGTACTCGTCGTCGGTCCTGGCCCAGGCACTGGGGAAGTCGATCACCACCGAACCCACCAGCGCGCGGAAGCCGTGCTGCTTGTAGACAGCGGCCTGCACATCGGCGAAGAAATAGTTCTCGTTGGCGCAGGTGGTGCCACCGCGCAGCATCTCGGCGATGGCCAGGGTGGTGCCGTCGGCAACGAAATCCGGGCCGATCACTGCCGCTTCCACCGGCCAGATGTGCTCGCGCAGCCAGGTCATCAGCGGCAGGTCATCGGCGATGCCGCGCAGCAGCGTCATCGGGTTATGGGTGTGGGCATTGACCAGGCCGGGGATCAGCGCCGCTTCCGGGCGCGATACGACCTGCTTGGCGGTGAAACGTACGCGGGCCTCTGCACATGGCAGCACCGCGACGATAACGCCGTTGCTGATGGCTACCGTGTGGTCCTCAAGCACCACCGCATGCGGTTCTACCGGCACCACGTAACCGGCTTCGATCAACAGGTCGCAGGGCTGGGGTTGTAGTTCAGTCACGCCGGTTCACCTCTAGATCTGTTGCTGTAGCCACCCAGCCAAGGCCGGATGCGAAAAAGGCTTCGGACTTCCCGCAGGTCGTCCGAAGCCTGGTATTACCTGCGCTGCGCTGCAAATGCCAGAGCGATCCCCGCCTGCGCGGGGATGACGGCCCCAAGCAACTGCCAAAGCCGAAGCAGGAGCGATCCCCGCCTGTGCGAGGATGACGGCCCCAAGCAACTGCCAAAG
>NZ_DLJW01000103.1:0-28327 GCF_002477705.1 Stenotrophomonas sp. UBA7606
CGCGGTGATCTGGCAGAAGGCCAAGCTGGACGGCTATACCGAGAGCAATGCCAGTGCCACCGCATTGGGCTACGGTGACCAGGACGTGGATTCGACGGTAGGCCGCATTGGTTGGCAGGCGCGCTTTGACGGCGGCACCGTGCAGCCCTATGTGCAGGTCACCTATGACCATGAGTTCGAGGATGGCAAGCAGGCCGGCGCCTGGTTGCAGACCATGGCCGACGTCGGCACCTACAAGGTGCCGGGCCTGGAATTCGATCGTGACTATGCGACCGCCGTGCTGGGCGCGCGCGTCAAGCTGTGGGGCCTGGACAGCAATATCGGTGTGAGCACCACCACCCTGCAGAAGTCGGCGCGTGATGCCACCTTGTTCGCCAGCTTTGGCGGCAGCTTCTAAACGGCACTGCATCGGGTGGCGGTCTGGCCGCCACCCGATGACAACCGCAACAGGCCGCGCAGCTGCGCGGTCTTTCCCGCCAAATCGCTATTGAACATGCGGAAGGCGGGAGGGCAGCCAATGCCTGCCAGCGCAGCCCCCGTTGCGTTAGGGGGGCCGCCGCGAATAGACTGCACACCGCGCCGAGCGGGCGTAGCTCAATGGTAGAGCTGTAGCTTCCCAAGCTACTGACGTGGGTTCGATTCCCATCGCCCGCTCCACTCCGGCGCCAATGCCGAAACGCCGGCATCCAGGCTCGCAAGCCTGCTGGATCTCCCTGCACCATCGTCTTCCTGAAGGCTGCCTCTGCACAGTTGGGCAGTTGTCTGTTTTCGTCTTATTGCGCACATCGCCGGCGCGCTATGCTGCGCGCCTTCTGAACGAATTGGCTGCAATGAAGCTCGCCATCCTCTCCCGCAACAGCAAGCTGTATTCAACCCGCCGTCTGGTGGAGGCGGCGCGGACGCGCGGCCATACGGTGCGCATCCTGGACCCGTTGCGATGCTACATGCGCATCACCGCCGGTGATTTCGGCATGCACTACAAGGGCAAGCCGCTGACGGGCTTCGATGCGGTGATTCCCCGTATCGGTGCCTCCATTACCCGCTACGGCACCGCCGTGCTGCGCCAGTTCGAGATGATGGGGGCACGCACGCCCAATCCCTCCGACGCCATCCTGCGGGCCCGCGACAAACTGCGCGCGCACCAGGTGCTGGCGGCCAAGGGGATCGACATGCCGGTGACGGTGTTTGGTGACAACCCCGACGACACCAATGACCTGCTGTCGATGCTGGGCCCGCCACCACACGTGGTGAAGCTCAACGAGGGCACCCAGGGCAGGGGGGTGATCCTTACCGAGAAGCTCAGCGCTTCCAAGGGAACCGTCGAGGCGCTGCGGGGGCTGTATGCCAACTTCCTGGTGCAGGAATTCATCGCCGAGGCGCAAGGGGCCGACCTGCGTTGCCTGGTGGTGGGTGACCAGGTGGTGGCAACCATGCGCCGACAGGCCCAGGAGGGCGACTTCCGTTCCAACCTGCATGCGGGTGGCACCGCCGAGCCGGTGCAATGCAGCAAGGCCGAACAGCAGGTAGCGGTGCGCTCGGCCAAGGCGCTGGGGTTGGGTATAGCCGGGGTCGACCTGATCCGCTCCAAGCGCGGCCCGTTGGTGCTGGAGGTCAACTCCACGCCCGGGCTGGAGGGGATCGAGAGCGTATCCGGGGGCGACGTGGCCGGCCGGATGATCGATTACGTGACCAGCCTCAAACGTTGAGGTGGCGGGCGCAATTTGTTTGCACGGTTTTAACAAGCCTTTAATCCAAACCCGCCTAGGCTGTCCCCACTGTGCCCAGCCCTCCTCAGTGGGTCCGGTGATCGGGAATCTTCAGGCCCTGGCGTTTGTCGCCAGGGCCTTGTTTTTATTGAAATTTCTTTTTCTTGTCGCGACGCTGTACCGGCGCTAGAGTGGTGCAATTCCTAAGGAGAGGGCGTATGTCGCGGATGCTTTTGTTGGCACTCATGTTGGTCTCGGCGACGGTTTCAGCCAGAACGGCGGATGTCCCCTTGCAGGCTTCAATTCCGTTCAAGGCGCAGCAGCAGAAGGTGCTTGAGGACTTGAGGGGGGAGATCTATCAGGAGATATCCAACGAGGACCGGGCACAGGTGGTTGCCGCGCTTGAGCGCATGGCGCTGGTCATCGGCGAAGGCACCGCCCAGAACCTGCCGGAGGCGCAGAAGGTAGCAGTGTTCAACGACCAGGAACTGGTCAACGCTACGTTGACCAAGGCGCGCAATGACAGCCGCCTGGTCTGCAGGCGCGAGAAGCAGATTGGCTCGAACATGCCGACGACCCAGTGTTTGAGTGTGGCTGAACGCGAGCGGCAGCGCCGGGACTCCCAAACCTATGTGCGCAACGTGCAGGATGGCAAGATCATCAAGTCCAACGTCGATTGACCCATCCCTGTTGGCACGGGTTTGTGCTGCTAAGGCGTTAACGCGGCCTGTGTTGTAATTTGCTGTGGGCGGCCCCGTTGGGGCGTCTGCTTATTCCAAAGACGAAGGTAATCGCACACGTGCGCATTCTTGTAATCGAAGACAACAGCGATATTGCCGCCAACCTTGGTGACTATCTGGAAGACCGGGGCCATACCGTTGATTTCGCCGCTGACGGCGTGACGGGCCTGCACCTGGCCGTGGTGCATGATTTCGACGCCATCGTGCTCGATCTCAACCTGCCGGGCATGGATGGCATCGAGGTCTGCCGCAAGCTGCGCAATGATGCGCGCAAGCAGACGCCGGTATTGATGCTGACCGCGCGCGACTCGCTCGACAACAAGCTGGCCGGCTTTGATTCCGGTGCCGATGATTACCTGATCAAGCCGTTTGCGCTGCAGGAAGTGGAAGTACGGCTCAATGCACTTTCACGCCGCGGCAAGGGTGCCCACACCCGCGTGCTGGAAGTGGGGGATCTGGAATACAACCTGGACACCCTGGAAGTTCGCCGCCAGGCCAAGCTGCTGCAGCTCAATCCGACCGCGTTGAAGATCCTGCAGGCCTTGATGGAAGCTTCCCCTGCGGTAGTTACCCGGCAGGAGCTGGAAACCCGCGTATGGGGCGAGGAACTGCCGGATTCGGATTCGCTGCGCGTGCATATCCACGGTCTGCGCGCGGTGGTAGACAAGCCGTTTGATGCGCCGATGATCCAGACCCGCCACGGCATTGGCTATCGCATCTCTGCGCCAGATGCCTGAAACAGCCTTGCCTGAATCCGTGCGCAAGCGTGGGCGCTATCGCCGGCGCCTGCGCAGCCGCATTATTGTCTCGTTTGTGCTGTTGGGCTTTTGCCTGACGGCATTGTTCGCGTTTGCGACGAACTGGGCGCGCACCCGCGTGGAGAACCAGCTCGTCGAAGATGTGATGAATCGCAACCTGGACGCTTCCTGGCAAAGCTACATGCAAAGTGGCGGCAAGGACGTGGTTGCGCCAGTCCAGCAGATCAAGGCCTACCTGTACAGGCCCGACAAGCTGGATGGCCTGCGCCGGGATTACCCGGAGTGGGAGCACCTGCAGGACGGCATCCATAATTTCAACGGTGTGGATGGCGAGGGCAAACCGTTCTATTACAAGGTGGGCGTGCGCAAGACGCCGGATGCCTGGTTTTTCATTGCCTACGACATGGGGCAGGCGCTACGCGGTGAGCAGCAGCTGAAACGTGCGCTGGTGCTGTCGGTGATCGTTTTCAGCTTGCTGTCCTGGGTGTTGGGCTGGTGGTCCGCGTCCAGGGTGATGCGCCCGGTTTCCGACCTTGCCTCCCGGCTGCGTGCCTACCGCGGTGGCAATACGCACCCGGAGCCCTTGGCCCCCCGCTTCCCGGATGACGAGGTGGGGCAGTTGGCCGAGGCATTGGATGATTACTCCGAACGATTGACCGAAGTCGTCCAACGCGACCGCGAATTCAATGCCGACGTCAGCCATGAGCTGCGCACGCCCTTGGCAGTGATTCGCGGGGCAACCGAGTTGTTGCTGGCGCGGCCGGGTATCGACGAGAAGATCGTCCAGCGCCTGCAGCGCATCCAGCGTGCCGAGCAGCAATGCAGTGACTTGATTGCTTCGTTGTTGTTGCTTTCCCGCAACGAGCGCGCACAGGGCAGCAGCAATGTCGCCCGCGTTGCGGAGCAGCTGCTGGAATCGCACCGGGCACAGCTGGGCGGCAAGCCGCTGGAGCTGATCCTGGAAGGTAGCCGCGAGTTGGTGATTGATGCACCGGAATCGGCATTGTCGGTCGCGCTCGGCAATCTTATCGGCAATGCGGTGAAGTACTCGCAGGAAGGCAAGGTGCTGGTACGTGTGGGGGCGAACGCTGTCGAGGTGATCGACAACGGTCCGGGCCTGAGTGAGAAGGATGCGGCCAGCCTCTTCCAGCGCGGCTATCGCGGTACCCATGCGGGGCAATCACAGGGGGGCGGCATTGGCCTGTCCATCGTCAGTCGCCTGTGTACGCTGTACGGTTGGCAGGTGGATATCCGGCCGGGTGATGTACGCGGTGTCGTGGCAACGCTGACGTTCGCACCGGAGTAGCTTCCTATTGCCGGGGAATGCATCCGGCCCATGGGAACCTACGAAGGAATCACCTGCGTAGCCCGGGAAGCACAGCGCATCCGGGGAATGGACCGGCTCATGTTCCACACGCCACCAACCCCGCGAGGCGCATCAATCCGGGTATCGCCAAGGTGGCCCGGGCAAGCCAAGCGCACCCGGGCCAGAAGGATGGCGGTTGAAGTGCCAGGCTGCGCATCACCCGTTCCGGCGAGGCTGTCATTGGCCGGCCAACGAAGGCCCGCGCGCTGTCGCGCTCCACCGCTACTCCGGACAGCCATTCATGCGCCAAGGCGGCAAAGTAACGCCGCCATTCAAAGCAATGCCGGGTTTCAGCGTGCAGCGTCTGCAAGTGCGCGGTAGCGTGCGTCCAATGCTTCAATCTGCGCTTGCAGCGCATCCGGGTGCCCATCATTGACGATCACGTCGTCGGCAATGGCCAGGCGCTGTTCGCGGCTGGCTTGTGCCTGGATCATCTGCTCCGCTAACTGCGAGGTGATGGCGTCGCGCTTCAACAGGCGCGCGTGCTGTACGGCCACAGGTGCATCCACCGCAAGAATGCGCTGCAGCCAGGGATAGCTGGGCTTGCCGCCTGCCTCGGTCAGCAAGGGGATGGCGGCAATGGCATAAGGGCTCGTAGCCCCCTCGCATTGCGCGCGCACCCGTGCGCGGATGGCGGGGTGGGTGATGGCCTCCAATGCCCGCCTGTCATCGGGGTTGGCAAAGATCCGCTGACGGAGGTGGGCACGATCCAGACTGCCATCTGCCTGCAGCACTTCATCGCCAAACAACGCGGCAATCTGTGCCAGTACCGGGCTTCCCGGGGCAACTACCTCGCGTGCTGCCACGTCGGCATCGGCCACGGTGATGCCCAAGGTTTCAAAGCGGCGGCTGACTTCACTTTTACCGGAGGCAATGCCACCGGTGAGGCCGACGATGAAGTTGCTCACGGGTGTGGGCCTTTGGGGTAGCCAAGCCGCTCCTTGCGGAGCGGCAAGCGTGAAACGCCTGGATTCAGAATCCCGACCATTGCCGGTAGGTCGCGATCATGGGGTCGCCCCACATGAAGACCAGCCAGCCGGCGATGGCAAGGTATGGGCCGAACGGGATTTGGGTATTACGGTCCTTGCTGCCGAAGTACAGCCACAGGGAGCCGATGATGGCGCCCACCAGCGAGGACAGCAGGATGATCGGCAGGATGCCCTTGATGCCGCACCAGGCGCCCAGTGCGGCCAGCAGCTTGAAGTCGCCGTGGCCCATGCCTTCCTTGCCGGTGATCTGCTTGAACAGCCACCAGACCGACCAGAGGGACAGGTAACCGACCGCCGCGCCTATCAGTGCAGGCTTGGCGGGCATGTACAGGTTGTCCATGCTGCCTATCAGTCCCAGCCACATCAGCGGGATGGTCAACTGGTCCGGCAGCAGCCTGGTCCGGAAGTCGATGCCGGACAGTGCCACCAGGAAGCAGCTCAGCACGATGGCGCCAAAGCCCTGCCAGCCAAACCCGAACTGCCAGACGCTGGCCAGGACCATCAAGGCGGTGACCAGCTCCACCAGGGGGTACTGGATGGAAATGGGCTCATGGCAGTGCCGGCACTTGCCGCGCTGGATCAGCCAGCTGAACAACGGGATGTTCTCGTACCAGCTCAGCTTGTGCTTGCAGTGCGGGCAGTGCGAGGGCTCCACCACAATGCCGGGCGGCGGCGGCTCGTAGATGTCCGGCAGCTCGAGGATCTCGCGGGCATCGCGCCGCCACTGCCACTCCAGCCGCTTGGGCAGCCGCAGGATCACCACGTTGAGGAAGCTGCCGATCAGCAGTCCCAGGCCGGCCGCGGCGGGAAAGCCGAGGCCGGGATGCTGGTCGAGAAATGCCATGCGTTAATTATCCAACAATCGAGGCCAGCTTGAAGATCGGCAGGTACATGCCGATGACCATGCCGCCCACGACCACGCCGATGAACACCATGATCATTGGCTCGATCAGGCTGCTGAGGGCGTCCACGGCATTGTTCACTTCCTGCTCGAAGTACTCGGCCACCTTGAACAGCATCGAGTCCAGCGCGCCGGCCTCTTCGCCGATGGCCGTCATCTGCACCACCATGTGCGGGAACAGACCCACCTGCTTCATGGCCATGTTGACCGGGTAGCCCACCGCGACATCGTCGCGCATGCGCAGGACGGCATCTTCATAGACGCTGCTGCCGGTGGCCCCGGCGACGATGCTCAGTGCCTCCACCAGCGGGACGCCGGCCTTGAAGGTCACCGCAGTGGTACGGGCAAAGCGGGCAATGGCGCTGTTGTGCAGGATCTGGCCGATGACGGGGAGCTTGAGCATCAGCTTGTCGATGTTGTGCTGCATGGCCAAGGAGCGCTTGTAGGCAAAAAGGAAACCACCGATCGCGGCAATCAGGCCGAGCAGGATCAGCCACCACCAGCCGACCAGGAAGCGGGACGCCGCCACGATCATCTGGGTGAAAAATGGCAGGTCCGCACCGAAGCCCTTGAACACTTCCTCAAACTGCGGCACCACCCAGATCAGCAGGATGGAGCTGACAAGCAGGGCGACAGCAATGGTCATCGCCGGATAGAACAATGCCTTCTTGATCTTGCCCTTCAGCGACTCCAGGTTTTCCTGGTAGTTGGCAATGGTCTCCAGCACGGTTTCCAGCACGCCCGCGCCTTCGCCAGCACGGACCAGGTTGCGGTAGAGCTCATCGAACTGCACCGGGTGCTTGCTGATCGCCTCGAAGAGGGAAGAGCCGCCTTCCAGGTCAGCACGGATCTGGCCGACCATCTTGGCCATGCGCGGGTTCTTGTGGCCGCTGCCGATGATTTCCAGCGCAGTCACGATCGGTACGCCTGAGCGCATCATCGTCGCCATCTGGCGGCTGAAGAAGGCAATGTCCTTGGGCTTGATCGGCTTGCCGGCGGCGCCGAACAGTGGCTTTGGCTTGGGTTTCACGACGGTGGGTGTGATGCCCAGTCGACGCAGTTCCGCCTTCAGCATGTTGGCGTTCTTTGCATCCTGCTCGCCTTTCATCTTCACGCCGCGCTTGTCTGTCCCCTCCCAGACAAAGGGCGCCATCTGGCTGGTACTGCGACCAGTCGTCTCATTCTTGATTGCGTTACGGGTAACGGCCACTTTGATCTCCCCGTCCAAGCTTCCCCAGCCCGGACACCAATACGCATGGTAGCGGTTCATTTGCCTTGCAGCACACCCCCGAGGCCACTTTGGTGGTGCTCGTCACGTCTGCCTATGCTTCTGCCCTGACGTGCCGGGGTGAAGCTGTGGGTCACATTGTGACGCAATGTGTCAACTTGGGCGCTGGGTCAGGATTCTTTCGCCAGGGGGCTTCCCTTATTTGCCGATGCTGCCATCATTGCGCCGGGGAGTAGGGGGTGGTTGTCCTGTTGGCACGCAACCTGCTTTGTAACCCCGTGCGGGGCAGGCGCGTCGCCTGCAACCATGTTCACTATCCAACCTCTAGGGGATGTACTCATGAAGAAGCAGCAGGGCTTTACCCTGATCGAACTGATGATCGTGGTTGCGATCATCGCCATCCTGGCCGCCATCGCGCTGCCGCAGTACCGTAACTACACCCAGCGTTCGGCTAACGGCGCTTGCATGGCGGAGGCTAAGGCGTACATGAGCGGTGCAGTTGCTGATATCGCTGACGGCCGTGATGCCACCGCGTTCGTTCCCAGTGCATGCGAAGGAATCGATGCGCCGATCGTTGTGGCTAACTATGCAACCCCGAAGAGCGCCGAATTCACCCCGAAGACCAAGGGTAATGCCCAGCTGCTGAAGGCGACCAAGTGTGACACCGGCAGCGGTGCCTGTTCGATCGCGCAGTAATTCTGTGATTGAAGGTTTGAGAGCCCCGGTTAACGCCGGGGTTTTTTTTTGGATTCAATGGACTTTTGGGAAATGGGGCAAGTAGTTGCTCCCATGGTCGTTGAAGATGCCTCAATGGACTCCGGGTTGTTGTGTTTGAGGACGGTGTTGGATGCGAATTGATGGTGCCATGCGTACTTTTCTCATGCTTTGTTTGGGCTGCGGGCTGCTTGCTGTCGCGTGCTTGGCTCCCGGAATTGGCGGCGGCTTCGTAATGGATGACCGCGCGAGCATCGAAAAGAACGCCGAACTCCGGGTAGATCAGCTGCAGGGAGAAGAGCTGCTTCGTGCTGCCTATAGCTTCCAGCCTGGGGGCGGTTCGCGTGCGATTCCCATGCTTACTTTTGCACTGGATCAATGGCGAGGGGAGGGGCGGCCCGAGGCGTTCAAGGTCACCAACCTGCTTATCCATTTCGTCACTGTATTTGTCCTGGCCTGCTTTGCTCGCAAGCTGTTGTTGATGGCTGGCTGGTCGCCAAAGCGGGCGGCATTAGCGGCCCTGTTGGTTGCTTCTGTATGGGGCGCGCATCCGCTTCAAGTTTCCTCCGTACTCTATGTGGTGCAGAGGATGCAGACACTGGTAACGTTGTTCATGCTGCTTGCTCTATGGGCATACTTGACCATGCGCAAGGCCCAGATGGAGGGCGGACGTAGTAGAAAGTATGGTCTTCTTGTGGCTTTGTTCTGGGCACTCGGCCTTGCTTGCAAAGAAGATGCGGTACTGTTTCCTGCATATGCTCTAGCGGTAGAGTTGACTGTGTTGCGCTTTACTGCGAAGAGTCCGCGGCTTGCAAGGGGTTTGCGCAACGGCTACGCGGCGATGACGGTTCTAGCGGGGGCATTGTTCGTGTTGCTGATTTTGCCTCGTTTCTGGCATTGGGGGCCATATCCGTTTCGTGAATTCTCTAGTGTTGAACGATTGCTGACGCAGGGACCAGTGCTTTTTCTCTACTTGCAGCAGATTTTGCTCCCGTTGCCCGCATCAATGCCCTTTTACTATGACAATTTCCGTATTTCTCATGGCTTGCTGGATCCGCCGGTGACGCTGTTTGCGTGGTGTTGTCTGGTCGGCTTGATGGTGTGGGCTTGGCGGTGGCGCAGGGATCGTCCGATCTTTGCACTTGGGGTTTTTCTCTTTTTTTCTGGCCACTTTATAACCAGCAATATTGTCAACCTGGAGCTGGCCTTTGAGCACAGGAACCACTTTCCAATGATCGGGGTGATCTTGGCGGTGATGGACCTATGTGTCATGGCGCTGGCGCGCGTTAGGCGCGACCTTCGCTTGGTGCGGCTCGGGCAGATATGCGGCGGGTTGGCCATGTTGATGTTGGTTGCGGCAACGATGACTCGCGCCTATATGTGGGGGGAGCCGATGCGTTTGGCTGCGGGAACTCTACGGCTCGCGCCTCAATCAGAACGCGCTTGGCTGATGTTTGCTGCCACCAACGTGGATCGAAGCGGTTTCCAGCCGGATAGTCCGTGGCTGGAAAGCGCTATCACCGCAAATTCGCTGGGGGTCGAGGTCACGCATTCGGCGGTGATGCAGGCGAATGTTGTGATCTATAAGTCCATAAAGGGCACCGCTTCCAGCGAGGACTGGTTGAGCTTGGAGGGGCTGGTGGCTCGAGCTCCGATCAATGTGCAGAATCGCGGAATAGCAGGAATTCTGCTCAATAATGTAGATGGTGGGCTCGCGTTGGACAAAAACGCAGTTGCTGGCGTGCTGGATGTGATGGCACAGCGCGTGGATTTTGATCGCGATGAGAATCTTCGGATCGCTACGTTTGTCTATAACGAAACCGAGCGGCCAGGCCGGGCATTCAAATACATGCGGCGTGCAGTTGAACTCTCTCCCCCGGATGATCCGGCGATTGCAGCGCTGTTCGGGCAGTTGTCCAGTATTGGTAGGGAAGACTGGGTGCTTCAATTGCGTCACTCGTTCCCACAGTGAAACTGTTGAATATGCGGCGGGGGTCACGGATCGATGATCTATGCATCGATCCGAACGCAGCTTCCGCGCTTGTGGCACGGATTGTGCTTGGTGGATGAATGTTTTGGGGAAAATTGAACAGAGGAGATTGGGGTGCGTGCAAATACCAGCGGTTTTACTTTGATTGAGTTGATGATAGTAGTTGCCATCATCGCAATCCTTGCAGCCATTGCGTTGCCTCAGTACAGGAATTACACGCAGCGGTCGGCTAATGCGGCATGTCTGGCTGAGGCTAGAGCTTACATGAGCACTACAGTGGCTGAGCTGGCGGATTACAAACTGCCGCCAACATATGCCCCCAAGGCTTGTGCGTCGAGCACCAGCTTGGGCTTGACGACGACTGACTTTGCTATCCCTCGTACGGTGACATTTGATGCTCCTGTCAAGGGAAACGCGTCCTTGAAGGCTGATGTCGATTGCAACACAGGCAGCGCCCAATGCATGCTGCAGCGTTGATACAGCATGCAACCGGCACCGTTGGGTAGTAATCCAGCGGCGAGCTGCCATATGCTTGCCAATCATTGGCAAAGAAGATGGTGGGTGCAGATAACGTATGAGGTCGTAGTGCGGAAGGGTTTGATCTCGACGCTGGAATAACCTGATCGTTCAAGGAATGCGCAGTGGTCGTGTTCGCTGCGCATGGCAATATGCTCAGGGAACTGCGGTAGCCACTTGTGGTGCTTCAGGAGTTCCACAATGAAGATCAGATTGGGGGGGTGTAGATAGACCGTTCCGGTAGCCGCGAGAGCGGGCGTGTCAGCATGACAATCTTCGCCCATTCTTCATCGGGCACATGTTCAGAGATGTCCAGCGAGAATATTGCGTTTTACTCATTAACAATGCTGAAAAAAAATTGCTGCATCCATGCAGTGAAAATGACAATTGCTTCGGTTCGCTCTGTTGTGTTTGGCTGCCTCCACCATTTTGCTGGAGAAATCGATGCCAGTGTAGGTGGCATGTTGTCCATCCAGCAGTTCAGAAACGAGTCCGGTGCCACACCCTGTATCTAGAATGTGGGCTGAAGGCGGTAATGAGGCGGTAATCCCTCCGCCAAAAGTGGAATTTTCTCGTGCCCTTTCCCGACGAGGTTCCATGAAGACATCCCGTTTCACCGACAGCCGGATCATCGCCGTACTCGAGCAGGCCGAGACCGGCACGCCTGCGCCGGAGCTGTGTCGCGAGCACGGAATCAGTTCGGCAACTTTTTACAAGTGGCGCAGCAAGTTTGGCGGCATGGACGCATCACTGATGTCCCAGCTCAAAGAGCTGCAGGAGGAGAACCGGCGCCTGAAGAAGATGTATGCCGAATCGCAGATGGCAGCTGAAATACTCCGCGAGGCGATGGAAAAAAAATGGTGAGGCCATCTCAACGCCGGGAGATGGCCAAGTGGGCAGTGGCGACCAAGGCGCTGAGCATCCGGCACGCCTGCCAGGCGTTCGAGGTCAGCCAGACCTACTGCCGCTATCAAGCCAAAGCGAGCGAAGAAAACGTGCAGGTTGCTGATTGGGTTGTCCGGCTGACCACGGCTTATCGCGATTGGGGATTTGGCCTGTGCTTCCTGCATCTGGGCAATATCAAAGGCTTTGGGTGGAACCACAAGTGGGTACATCGCATCTATCGGGAGCTGGAGTTGAACCTACGGATCAAACCGAAGAAACGGTTGGTACGCGAGCGGTCAGAGCCTTTGGCGGTGCCGGCGGCGATCAACCAGGTATGGTAGATGGACTTCATGCACGAGCAGCTGGCCGATGGCCGCAGTTTCCGGTTATTCAACGTACTCGACGATTTCAACCGCGAGGGACTGGGGATCGAGGTCGATCTGTCGTTGCCATCGGCCCGGGTCATACGATCGCTGGAGCAGATCATCCAATGGCGCGGCAGGCCAAGGGTTATTCGCTGCGACAACGTGCTAACTCTGGAGTCAAGTTAAAGTTGATGGCGAATCGGCGCGCAGGTCCCATTGGCACCTGTTCATCTCTGACCGCATGCAACTCCACGCAACGTCCCGTGGGCTTCCACATCAACAAGGTCTCCTGATCTGAGCATAGTGAACACGAGGTCCGTAGTGGCCTCGACCGTGCCTTAAACAGCATGGAGTTCCCGTGGAAGGTCCGAGCATTATCTCCAGGATCCTATGAGGTCCCAATGGCCCGACTGAGCGGGATCGATCCACGGGGTAAAGCGTTTTCGAAGTAACAGCGGTATTGGGTTTGGCGCTTCACCAGACCGTAAGCTACCCTGGCCATCTTGGCAGCCACTGCGGTCAGTGCCTTGCGCTTGCGATCAGCATTGTTTGGATCGTTTTTGACGTACCGTTCGTACTTGTCGCGGAAGCTGTTTTCACGCATTCGTACCGCAATGGTGGCGGCAAACCAGAAGGCGAAGCGCAATCGCGCGTTACCACGCTTTGATAGACGCTCATGTCCGCGGTACTGGCTGGACTGGCACGTGGCCAGATCGAGGCCTCAGTACTTCAAGAACTGGCGATGGTGGGCAAATCGACGAAGATCACCGGCTTCGGCCAGGATGGTCAATGCAGGCACTGGGCCGATACCGGGCAATGAACGCAAGGACTCGTAATCTGGGTTATCTGCCAACACATGGTGCGCTTGCGCAGCTAGAGCATCGCGCTGTTCAACTAACAGCTGATAGCGACGCAGCTGCAGCCGGAAACTCTGGACCTCAATCGAATCGTCGTCTACAGGCAAGCCGATGCTGCCGAGCGCACATTGGTAGAGTTCGGTGAGCCAAGTCTGCGTTTTCACCTTGCGGCCGACGAGCTCCAAGCTTCCTTGCGGAAAGCATCCCAAGTGAGTTGACGGATCGAGGCAGCAGTGGGAAAACGAAGCATGAATCGGGCGAACCAATCGGCATGTGCGCCATCGAAGTAGCGCTCGGTTTCTGGGAAATACAGGGGCAAGTAGTGGGTCATCAGGCTGTGCTGCAGTCGGGTTCTAGCCAAGCTGATCTGGTAGTGGGTCTTGGATAGCTCTTGTAACCCATGATGGCCGGCCAGCAACGGATCCACGTAACGCATGGTCATGCCCTGTTTGAGCATAGCCAGGATCACGCTTGCATCCTTCGGGTCGTTCTTGTCCCACGAATTGAAAAGGGCTTCCCGATAGCGGGCCCCGGCGACTGAGGACACCAGGCAGACCTCGAAGCCCTCTTGGAGTAATCGGAAGGCCAAGGTGCGATGGCAATCGCCGGTGGGCTCCATCGCGATGCGAATAGGCGTAGGCATGCTATGGAGAAGATCAACTAGGCGTTGATGGTCCTCTCGAGAACTGGCCATGCGGAAACGCTGTTGCTTGCTGTCCGGGCCTTCAATGAGGACTGCGCGGTAGCGCTTAGCGATATCAATCGCGACCCAAGTCGCTGCGGGCGTAGGATGAGGTTGGGTAGCCATCGTCAACGAACTCCTGTGGCGTGTGAGAACCTTCAGGATGCGCTCGGAGACGATGGCTGCCTGCAAAGACCTCATGCTTCCAGATGTACTACGGCCCTGAATACATCAGTGGCGAGCTGCTGGCCTGGGCCGAACGCGAAGGTATCCGGATCGAGCACATTCAGCCGGGCAAGCCGCAGCAGAATGTCTACGTCGAACGCTACAACCCCACAGTCCGCTACGCCTGTCTGGCGACGACGTTGTTCGACATCATCGAGCAGGTGCAGGACAAGGTCACACGCTGGCTATGGACGTACAACCACGAACGCCCCAACATGGCGCTCGGCGGCATCACTCCAGCATTGAAACTGGCGATGGCCGCATAGCTCCACTTTTGGCAGTCGTTAAAAGTGGGGGTACCCTGTTCTAGTCACCTGTAGTTGGTAGATTTGGGGTGGTGGAGGGCTCCTGCCTTCGTGTGGGAACTGAGAAAACTGTGACGATAGAAGAATCGAATCCGCGTCGATGGGCTGTTTGGAGGGCGGGGCAGCTCGCCCGCAACAGTGGTGTGTTGTTGGTTTGGATGCTGTTGCGAGCCGGTTCTCAGGCGGCTACGGTTATCCTGTTGGCTCGTTCTTTGGGGGCGGAGTCCTATGGAACTTTCGTTGCAGTCATCGCTGTGGCGGGATTTGTGACCCCTTGGGTGGGATTGGGGTTGGCAAATATCGTGCTGCGCAATGGCGCACGTGATCCTGCGCGCCTCTGGGCCTACTATGGGCGTGCCTTTCGCGTGTGGCTGTGGAGTCTGGTTCCGGGTGTGGTGTTGGTGGCAGGCTTGGCATTTTTGTTGCTTCCGCCGGAGCTGCCGTTGTTAGCAATGCTTTCCGCCATGGCAGTCGAGTTGTCCGTCACTTCCCTCGCTGAATTGAGGGGGCGTCAACAACAAGCTCGACATCGCTTGGGTGTGTATGGAGCAATAAATTCGGGCCTGCCAATGCTGCGGCTGCTTGTGCTGGGGTTGTTAGTGAGCGCTGTAGACAATGTAACCCTTACGGACGTCTTCTGGGCTTATACGCTGGCCAGCTTGGCTTATATGTTGTTGCTTCTCCATATGAGCGCGGCCGATTTCGCGTCTTTGCCCGGTGCTTTGCAAGATATGTCATTGCATAGTGGCTTGCCGTTCTGCATATCCACCTCTGCGATGCGACTGCAGGGTGAGTTCAATAAGCCGGTTCTGCTGCACGTGGGATATGGTTTGGCCGGGAGCTATAATATTGCTCAGCGAACAATCGAATTGGTCAGTTTACCCTTGTTTGCGATGCAGGAAGCGTTATGGCCGCGATTGTATGCGCAAGAAGATCCGCTGCGGCAGCTTAGGCGTAGTGGTCTCGGGTTGATGGTCTTGGCTTTTTTAATGGGCTGTGTTCTGTGGCTGATTGCGCCGCTGCTGTATTGGGTTGTTGGTGAGGAATACAATGAAGCAGTCAAGGTGATTCGATTGCTGTCATGGTTGCCTTTGATTCAGGTTGGGAGGGGGTTGCTTAATTTTCAGATAATTCATCAGGGGCGTCTGGTTGTCATTGGGGTGGCCTACGTTCTGGGTGCGGCTGTGAGTGTGTTTGGTGTTCTTCTATTTGTCCCAAGATTCGGCGTGCATGGCGCAGCGCTTGTCAGCTACGCTGTTGAATTGGTGTTGGTGCTATTTCTTTTAGTCGCGACAAGCTCGCTTGGCGCAAAAACTAAGCGGGGTGATCCGTATGCGAACAATTGAATATTTGCGGAACAGCACTGTTTTGCGATTGCCGCTGCTGGCGGTTATGCGATTTTTTTTCAGTTTGCTGGAAGGGCGTGCCGGAGTTCTGCGCAGAGCAGCCTATGACGCAATGCCGGTGCAGTTTCTGGTGACGGGAAGCCGTGAGAAGTATGTGGTATCAACCTCCGACAAGGTGATCGGGCGTGAGGTGTTCTTGCACGGCGAGTTTGACTTTGCAAAGTTTGAGGCTGCTTTGAGAGTTTTGGCTCGTGAAGGGCGAGCTGCACCGAATCATTTGATCGATGTGGGTGCAAATATCGGCACCATTACTATTCCCGCACTTAAACGCGGGCTTGTAAAGGTTGCTACGGCAATCGAGCCGCATCCGGACAATCTTAGGTTATTGCGGGCGAACATCGCATTGAACGGTTTGGAGGATCGGGTGACCGTTCTGCCACAGGCTGTGGGTGATAAAAATGGTATGACTTTGCAATTGCATGAATCGCTTACGAACAGTGGGAACCATGCCATTGGCCAGAGTGGTATCTCGGTAGTTTCTTCTCGGCTTGATGACTTCTGCTTTCCTAGCGATTCATTGTTATGGATGGATATTGAGGGCTATGAGGGGCATGCGTTGCTTGGAGCAGAATTTTTGCTTGCTAGTGGCGTTCCGGTGGTTTGTGAGTTCAATCCTGAGTATCTCAAGAGGTCTGCCGGATGTGATTATTTTCGAAGATCACTTTCGGGTCGGCGATTATTCGATATTGGAGATCCGAATGGGGTTGAGGTGACGTTGGATGAGCTGGCTCATAAGTACTCTGGGGGAGGTAAATTTACGGACGTTGTGGCGCTGAATCGTCGGTGATTTACCGCTAGTGCTTTGCGGAGTGCGCACACCTATTTTTCGATTCGTTATTGTCTTGCGTTGCGCGGAGTGCTAGGGGTTGACTCGAAAAATATTTATAAATGCTCTTAATGGCTCCAGAGTGCGATAACGTAATGCTCGCACACCAGCCCGAAGCGAGAGCGATGGCAGACGCAAACCCTGTGCCAATACCGTCTGCCAGTGAGCGGTCGTCAATTTTCCAGCTAAAAGCCAGTGAGATTTTGCGGTATATTTTTCGTAGGTGACACTTGCCTGTCCGGTGCTGGCCGATCCGGCATGGTGGAGCCAGACCCCGTCAAGCAATACGAGTTTTCCGCCCTGCTTTTCCCAACGCCAAGACAATTCAACATCCTCACCGTACATGAAGAAATCTCGGTCGAACAAAGGTTGTGTATTGTCGATACGATGAACAAGTAGACAACAGCCGCTGAGATAGGCAAAGCTGCCTGGTAGGTGCTTGCGGGTTACGAGTGCAAGCCACGGTTGGTAATGCAGCCAGCCATGTTCCCTTCCATTTTGTTTGATGCGCGGCGCCACAAGGGTAGGTAAGGTGGCTGCTCGCAGTGGTGCATGCAGGGCGGCATGCATGCCTTTGATGATGCGAGCATCGTTGTTGACCAGAAGTATTGGTCCCGAATAACCCAGCCTTTCGAGTTCGGCCATGGCAGCATTCATGCCTTTGCCGAAGCCAAGGTTATTATTATTATCCGTCCATATTATTCCGGGGGTTTCGGAGAATGCTTCCTGAAGTACGCGAAGCGTTCTGCCGTCATCCGCTGAATTGTCCCATATGAGGATGGGTGCCCAGCCATCAACTAGCAGGCTGTTGATGCACAAGGCAGTCAACTTTGGGTCACGGAAGTGGATCGTAATGGCGGCGCTCATTTTTTTTCTTTTGCAAGATTTCGATAAATTTCGAGATAAGCATCAATCATTTGTGAAATCTGAAAACTGGCCACTATTCGCTCTCGGGCTAGTTTCCGAAGTCTGAGGTGCAAATATTGATTGGCTGCCATGGCTTGGGCTGCTTCGCTGAATGCGTGGACATCATCCCGCGGGCACAGTAAGCCAGTCCTCCCGTGGGAGACAACTTCTTCAACGGAAGTGCCTCTCATTGCGATGACGGGCAGGCCACAAGACATTGCTTCGATGGCTGCCAATGGCAATCCTTCACTACGTGATGGAAACAGGAATGCATCGGAATTTTGCATGGCAGTGATTACATCATCGGTCGACAGCCGGCCCATATCGTACATGTTGGGCGGCATTCTGGACTTGTCCGCGGCGGCAGCCGAGCCGCCGGTGTAGTGTAATTCATATCCGTCTCCAAGCTCTCGCATTATTGGTGCGAGTAGGTCTACGCCTTTACGCGTCATCCAATTGCCAACGTACAGCAGCTTGAAATTATTACTAGGTAGTTGTTTAAGCTCGCTGGGTTGGAATCTTTCAGTGTCAATTCCGTTATAGATCACGGTAGTTGGAATTTCGCAAAGCGTTCTTCGCGCGATGTTCGCGACGAATCGGCTGACAGCAACTACGTGATCTGCGCGTTGAAGAACGCGGCGCTCGACAGGCGCGATCCAATTGCGGTGGTAGGTCGAGCGCAGCCAACCCTTGTATGGAAGCAGTGCAGGGTCGTGGATGGAGTGATGTAGTGTGGCAACAACAGGCAGCTGCGATGGGATGAAGCGCGGATGCGTCCAAGTGTTGATATGGCAGATGGAAGCCCACGCGGGCGGGCGTGGGGCCGGGACCGTCCATGGAGCATACTCGGCGCGCAGGGGGAGCCACGTGATCTCGGCGCGCAGCCCGGCTCTACACAGCTCGGTTGCCATTCGTTCGGTGAAAACATCGGTGCCGGTCCCGGTGCGCACGGTGGGGAACCAGATGGCGGGGGGCGAGCTTCTCATTCCTCTCCGCGCTCCAAACGGTAGATCAAGGTTGGAATTATCAGCTTCAGAGGGCGTAGCAGTGGGTCCGGCATATGCCGAAGCGCGCGGGTGCTCCTGTGGCATGGATGCTCGATCTCAAAAGTTTCCCGCCAGCCTTCGATACACAAATTTCTATAACTCATTCGCGCTTTATCCAGCATGCGCTCTGGCTCGACTAATTGGGGTGGTTCGCAGTCATAAAAGTCCCCTTTGCCGCACAATCTCAGGTATGGATTCCGCCACCGCGGTGGAAGCCAGCTCAGGAACATCAGCTGATAGTTAGGTTCTATTATCATCGAGGGGTTTGGGTCAGGATGATAGGTTGCCCCTGGGTCTTTAAGTACGCGGCAGATTTCCTCGAGATGACGGATTTGAGCTCCCACATGCCGATTCATCGTTGGGTGCTTCCAGGCAAGCCAATTGGAATATTCAATTGCAGAGCTTTCGAAAGTTGGGCTCCGAATTTCGGCCAAGCGAAACTGTCTGCGAAAGCCCTACTGCCGGCTTCCCAGGTGCTTTTTTTCCCCTTCATTACCTGAGTGACGGCATCGGTCAGGGCGTCGTAATCACCGGGCTCCACTATCATCCCTGAAAGGTCATTTGATACCGCATTTACGATTCCCCCGGTAGCGAAAGCAACTGTCGGAAGACCATGCGCTGCGGCCTCTATTGCCACCATGCCGAAGCCCTCGGGGTCTCCAGGAATATTGCGCACAGGAAACACATGCACTGTCGCGCATTCGTATGCGCACGCCAGTTCTGTCGGGTCCGTAATAGTACCGAGGAAACAAAGATGATGGCCTATGCCCAGTCCATCAGCAGCACGCTGGATGCTTTCCTGCGTCTGGATGGTGGCATGCAAGGAGTCTGAAGGAGCGTCGCCAACAATGGCCAGCTTGACATCGGGGAACGCACGCACGATGCCTGGTAGTGCCTGTTGTACGAACTCCAGCAGGCCCTTGCGTGTGGTCAGTCGGCCGACGGAAAGTAGAATTCGTCCGTTGCCCAGGCCATGGCGATGACGAAAATAATGTTTATCAAGGGTTGTTTGTGCTGCATCCGGAATGCGTACGCCGGGATACACGATGCTTAGATTTGACAGTTTGATGCCAAGGCTCGCAGCGAGTCTTGCCGTTGGGGTGCTATTGGCAATTACGCTATCCATGCGACGTAGGGCAGGGTGCCAGAATGTCCGGTACACGGGGTGCTGTATTGCCGCATCCAGGCCATGCAGATAGACGCAGGCCCTTGCTTTTGCAACGCGAGCGGCCATCAAGGTGGCTGGGGCGGTCAGCCCGCTGCCTGCCAATACGATATCGGGTTTGAAACGGTGTGCGACCTGCATGGCCTGCAATGCCGATGTTGCCAGGAAACGCCATAGTGGCCTCAGTGGCACTTCAGTCAAGCAGACTTGCGCAGGAGATGCGGCTGTACTGCCTATAGGGCCTATGATCCGTACTTCGGCGTGGCGCGAAAGCTCATCCGCGATATGCCAGTTGAGGCGCTCCATCCCGCCGACAAGGGGGGGCAGATTGCGTGTGACCAGTAGGATGCGAGGGCGTGATTTGACTATCAAGGCTTGTACTCATGCAGTTCAATACATACCCGATGCTTGGCCTTGAAAAGAAGTGTGGCTGGCCTTGGAGTGGAGAAAAGCATCCGAGAAAACGGCTTTTCTCTTGGTATGCGCTGAACATCGGCGAGGGTCAAACGGGGGGTGTCAAGGCGTTCTCATGTCGCGAGGCGGGTGTCAACTGTCACGCCGATAAGATAGATTTGTAATCTGTTCGGAGATCAGGCCAATCAGAAAAATGATAACGGCCGCACTAAGTAATAGCGTGCTCATGTTGGTGAGTCGATGCTCGGTGACAAATGTATAACCGTAATATCCAAGGCCGGTAAGAAAGAACGCCGCAGCAATTGGCGCAAACAGTTTCATCGGCGAATAAAGCGTCGCGATCTTGAAAATGATCAGCAGAAATCGGATGCCATCCTTCAATGGCCGGATGTGGCTGCCATTACCCACCCGCTTTGCGACCGGGATCGGCACGTAGGCCACCGGGTAGGCGCTGCGGAAGAACGCCATGGTGCTGGTGGTGGGGTAGCTGAAGCCATTGGGCAGCAGGTGCAGGAATTCCCGGAACTTGTCCGCGCGCACCGCACGAAAGCCCGACGTCAGGTCGTCGATGCGATGCCCGGTCATATGGCTTGCCAGTCGATTGTAGAAGGCGTTTGCCAGGCCCCGGTGGAAGTTGGCCTGGCCGCTGCCATCGCGGGCGCCCACCACCATGTCGTAGCCTTCATCGAGTTTCGCCAGCAGCTGGCCGATATGCTCCGCGCTGTGTTGTCCGTCGGCGTCCATGAACACCAGTACCGCGCCATGTGCGGCGCGGGTGCCACGCTTGATGGCGGCGCCGTTGCCCATTGAGTAAGGGCTGCCAACAACGGTTGCCCCCAGCCCGGCGGCGATTTCCGCGGTCGTGTCGGTTGAACCGTCATTGACGACGATGATCTCCGCTTCCGGGTAGGCCGCCCTCAGCCCGGGCAAGGTTCTCTTCAACCCTTCTGCCTCGTTCTTGGCGGGCAGGATGATGCTCAGTTCACACACGTTGAATACCGGTAGTTCTCCCCGCGGGCATAGTAGCTGGGTTCGGCGGCAGGGAGGGTGTCCCGCGTCGGATCTTGGCCCTTGCTTACCTGCCGGGCTGGGAGGCCGGGCTTAGAATATCCACTTGATCGCCTGCCTCCGCCTGGGGGCGGGGCTGCTTGGCCCGGGAGTGAAGATGCGGTTTCTTGTTTGTGGTGGGGCGGGGTACATCGGCAGCCATATGGCGCGCCTGCTGGCTGAGCGTGGGCATGCCGTAGTGGTGCTGGATGACTTGTCCAACGGGCACCGCCAGGCGGTGCAGTGGGGGCCCTTGCTGCAGGTCGACCTGCTTGACAGGGCCGCGTTGGAGCAGGTGTTCGCCGCGCAGGTATTTGACGGTGTATTCCACTTTGCTGCCCGCTCGGTGGTTAGCGAATCGATGGCCCAGCCATTCGACTATTACCGTTGCAATGTGGTGGGTACCTTGAATCTGCTCGATGCCATGCGCCGGCATGGGGTGGGGCGCTTCATTTTTTCCTCCACAGCGTCGGTGTTCGGGCAGCCGCTGCAGGCGGAGATCGACGAACAACATCCACGGCAGCCTATCAATCCTTATGGCAGCAGCAAGTTGATGGTGGAGCAGATGCTTGCCGCCGCCGCCGCCGCGTACGGCCTTCGCTCGGTATCGCTGCGTTACTTCAATGCCGCGGGCGCGTCTTACGATGCATGCATCGGGGAGGCCCATGCCTGTGAAACCCATCTGATCCCCAACGTCCTGCGTTCGATTCTGGGGGCGGCGGCACCGTTGCAGGTTTTCGGCGACGACTATGCCACCCCGGACGGCACCTGCATCCGTGACTACGTGCACGTGGAAGACCTGGCCGATGCCCACCTGCGTGCCCTGCATTTTCTGGAGCAGGCCCCCGGAGCGCATGCCTTCAACCTTGGCAATGGGCAGGGGTTCTCGGTGCGGCAGGTGATTGACGCTGCGTCGCGGGTGGTTGGCCGACCGGTCCCGTACCAGGTGGCGCCGCGACGGTCGGGCGACCCGGAAACACTGGTGGCCTCCAGCCGCAAGGCGCGCGAGGTATTGGGCTGGGAAGCCCATTGGACCGAGCTGGATGCGATCATCGAGTCTGCTTGGCGTTGGCACCGTGCCCAGCCCTGGTAGGTGGCGGCAACTGCTGCTGGTCCGGTCCAGCCCGCACACCCTCGGGGTGATTGCCTGAGCCTGTGACGGGTATTCGGGGCGCAGGTGCGCGCACTTGATGAGGTCATGGGTACAATTGAGGGGTTATCGTCCGGCCAGGGGAAAACCATGAACACCGTCGTCAACGCCAATTTGGTGGGCATCACCGGTATTGCCCGTCGGCTTGTCCAGGACGGCGCGCTGGATGAGGCGGTAGCCCGCACCGCCATGGCGCAGGCGGCCGACGCCAAGGTGCCGCTGGCGCAGTGGCTGGCCGACAAGAAGCTGGTAAGTGCCGCCCACATGGCCGCTGCCAACGCCATGGAATTCGGCATGCCCTTGCTGGACGTGTCGGTGTTTGACGCCAACCAGAGCGCGATCAAGCTGGTCAGCGAGGAGTTGCTGCGACGTCATCAGGTGCTGCCGCTGTTCAAGCGCGGCGGCAAGCTGTTTGTCGGCACCAGCAATCCCACCCAGCAGCTGGACGAGATCAAGTTCCAGACCAATCTGGTGGTTGAGCCCATCCTGGTGGATGAAGAACAGATCCGGCGCACGCTGGACCTGTGGATGGCCAGCAATGATTCGCTGGGTGACAGCCTGGGTGGTGATGACGAGGGCATGGGCGACCTGGACGTCGCTGCCGGCGACGAGGACATGGGCGGCGGCGGTGATTCGGGCATCGATGCCAAGGGCGACGACACGCCGGTGGTCAAGTTCGTCAACAAGGTGCTGGTGGATGCGATCCGCAAAGGTGCATCGGACATCCACTTCGAGCCCTATGAAGATGACTACCGCGTGCGCTTCCGCATCGATGGCCTGCTCAAGACCGTGGCCAAGGCACCGGTAAAGCTGAATCAGCGTATCGCCGCGCGATTGAAGGTGATGTCGCAGTTGGATATCGCCGAGAAGCGCGTGCCACAGGATGGTCGCATCAAGCTGAACCTGTCCAAGTCCAAGCAGATCGACTTCCGTGTCAGTACCTTGCCCACCCTGTTCGGCGAGAAGATCGTGCTGCGTATCCTGGACGGCAGCGCGGCCAAGCTGGGTATCGACAAGCTGGGTTACGAGCCGGAACAGCAGAAGCTGTTCCTTGAGGCCATCCACAAGCCTTACGGCATGGTGCTGGTCACTGGCCCTACCGGTTCGGGCAAGACGGTGTCGCTGTATACCGCGCTGGGCATCCTCAACGACGATACCCGCAATATCTCCACGGCCGAGGACCCGGTGGAAATCCGTCTGCCCGGCGTCAACCAGGTGCAGCAGAACAACAAGCGCGGCATGACCTTCGCAGCGGCGCTGCGTTCGTTCCTGCGACAGGATCCGGACATCATCATGGTCGGCGAAATCCGTGACCTTGAAACGGCCGAGATCGCGATCAAGGCGGCGCAGACCGGTCACATGGTGTTGTCGACGCTGCATACCAATGATGCACCGCAGACCATTGCGCGTCTGATGAACATGGGCATCGCACCGTTCAACATCACCTCGTCGGTGACCCTGGTCATCGCCCAGCGTCTGGCCCGTCGGTTGTGCTCAAACTGTAAGCGCCCGGTGCAACTGCCGGAGAACGCATTGCTGGCTGAGGGTTTCACCGCCGCGCAGATCGATGCCGGTGTGCAGCTGTTCGAGGCGGTGGGCTGCGATGAGTGCACCGAGGGTTACAAGGGTCGTACCGGTATCTACCAGGTGATGCCGATGACCGATGAGATTGCGGCCATTGTCCTGCAGGGAGGCAACGCAATGGATATTGCCGATGCCGCGCAGAAGATCGGGGTCAATGATCTGCGCCAGTCCGCCTTGTTGAAGGCATCGCAGGGCATCACCAGCCTGGCCGAGATCAACCGCGTCACCAAGGACTAAACCTGCATGTAGTGCCGAGCCATGCTCGGCAAGCATGCGGCCTGATTGGTAGTGCCGAGCCATGCTCGGCAGGGGCCTGCTGGTTAAACGGCCTGCCGAGCATGGCTCGGCACTACAGGGGCCTTATTCCATCCCCAGTTTTTTCAGCTTGTAGCGCAGTGCGCGGAAGGTGATGCCCAGCTGCGCGGCGGTACGGGTCTTGTTCCAGCGGTTCTCTTCCAGCGCCTTCTGGATCACGTTGCGCTCCATCTGCTCGATGTACGAGGGCAGGGCGGCGCTGCTGGGGTCGATGTCGACCAGCGGCATGTCGATCGGCGCTTCAATGGCTTCTGGCAGGGCGGGTGCGGGTAGGGCGGCAGCTGCTGGCACGGGCGCGGCTTGCGGCAGGCGCAGGTCGCTGGCCGCGATGGTTTGTCCGTCGGCCAGTGCAAGCGCGCGTTCCAGGATGTTCTCCAGCTCGCGCACATTGCCCGGGAATGAATAGGCGGCAAGCGCCTCCACCGCACAGGCAGCCAGCTCCGGTGTGGGCTGCCCTTGGGCGTGTGACAGGCGCCGCAGGATGGCATCGGCCAGCTGTGGCAGGTCACCACGGCGTTCGCGCAGCGGTGGTACACGCAGCTCGATGACGTTGATGCGGTAGTACAGGTCGTGGCGGAAGCGGCCGTCCTGGATCAGGGTGCCCAGGTCCTTGTGGGTGGCCGACAGGATGCGTACGTCCACCGGTATTTCGGTGGCGGCGCCCACCGGGCGCACCGATTTTTCCTGGATGGCGCGCAGCAGCTTGACCTGCATCTGCAGGGGCAGTTCGGCCACTTCGTCCAGGAACAGGGTGCCGCCATTGGCAGCCTGGAACAGCCCCGGCTTGTCGGCATGGGCGCCGGTGAAGCTGCCCTTGCGGTGGCCGAAGAACTCGCTTTCCATCAGCTCGCCGGGTATGGCACCGCAGTTGACCGGGATGAACGGCCCTGCGGCGCGGGCACCTTGGTCATGGATGGTGCGGGCGACCAGTTCCTTGCCCACCCCCGACTCGCCCAGGATGTAGACCGGGGCCTGGCTGCGTGCGACCTTGGCGATGGTGCCACGCAACTCGTCCATCGCCGCCGAGGCGCCGAGCAGCCGCGTGGCGTTCTCGGGGGGCGCGGACGGCGCCGGCCGTGCGGCGTTGTTGAGTTCCAGCGCATGCCGTACCAGGCCGCGCAGGACGTTGATATCCACCGGTTTGCTGACGAAGTCGAAGGCGCCGGCTTTCAGTGCTTCCACCGCCAGGTCCATGCTGCCAAAGGCGGTGATCATGGCCACCGGCGTGCGCGGGTAGTCGCGGGTGATCTCGGTGACCAGTTCGATGCCGTTGCCGTCAGGCAGGCGCATGTCGGTCAGGCACAGGTCGAACGGGTTGCTGGCCAGCAGCTCACGTGCCTCGGCGAGGTTGGCGGCGGTGCTGATGCGCAAGCCCATGCGGCCCAGGGTAAGGACCAGCAGCTCGCGGATGTCGCGTTCGTCATCGACGATCAGGGCGCTGTTTGTTGCATTCATGAAGAGACGATAGCCGAGGAGGGCGGCTGCCTACAAACGGGGGTGGGGGGCGCCGCTGGTCAGCGGCCTTGTGCAGTGAAGGCGGTCTTGGGGGTGCTCAGGGTCAGGCGGAAGCATGCGCCGCCGCCGGGTACCGATACATAGTCCAGCTGCGCCTGGTTGGCGCGGCAGAGCTCGCGGGCGATATACAGGCCCAGGCCGGTGCCATGCTCGGAGGTGGTGTAGAACGGGCGGAACAACTGCGCGGCAATGGCATCGGGGATGCCGGGGCCGCGATCCATCACGTCGATCACTGCGTTGCGCTCGCCGGAGGCCACGCGTATCCGCACCCGCGCCGGCTCTTCGGCCACCCGGCCATATTTCAGGGCGTTGTGCACCAGGGCGGTGAGCACTTGGTGCAGGTGCCGCGAATCCATCAATGCCGGTACCGAGGGCTCGCGGATGATCACCTCCAGGCTGTCGGTGTCCCCCGACAGCGTCTGCTTGTACTCCAGTACGAAGCGGCGCACGAAGGCCGCCAGGTCGAGGTTTTCGGGATTGGCGCGTTCCCGCCGGGCCATCGCCAGCACGCTTTCAACGATGCCGTTGGTGCGCTGGCATTGCTGGTGGATGATCTGCAGCAGGCGCCGGTCCGCGTCCCCGATATGTTCGGATTCCTCCAGCAGCTGGGTGGCGTAGTTGATGGCCGCCAGCGGGTTGCGGATTTCATGCGCCAGGCTGGCCGAAAACCGGCCCAGGGTAGACAGGGTAAGTGACTCGGCGCGCTTGGACACGACGCTGGTGTCATCCAGGAACACCAGGGTCAGGTCACTGTCGGCCAGCAGGCGGGCAAACCGGGGCAGGACCTCGGGCTGGTCGGGTATCAGCTGCAGCGGCTGTTCCTCCTCCTGCCAGCCGCTGCGCCAGCGTTGCAGGCGGCGCGACAGTTCGGGCGAGGCGTTCGCAAGGGACTGGGGCTCGGCGCCGGTGTTGTCTTCGCTGTCGCCCAGCAGGGCACTGGCAGCCTCGTTGACAAGGGTTATCTGCCCGGCCGCATCCACCACCAGCACGCCGGTACGCATACGGCGGATGATGAGTTCGTTGACCTCGAACAGATTGGCAACCTC
This sequence comes from Stenotrophomonas sp. UBA7606, assembly GCF_002477705.1. Classification (NCBI taxonomy): domain Bacteria; kingdom Pseudomonadati; phylum Pseudomonadota; class Gammaproteobacteria; order Lysobacterales; family Lysobacteraceae; genus Stenotrophomonas; species Stenotrophomonas sp. UBA7606. The sequence continues at coordinate 26,648 of NZ_DLJW01000103.1, forward strand.
GGCACTGCGCCGGTCAGCGAGTTGCTGGGTGCGGCGGGTGCGGCTGCCGATCTGGTAGCTGATGAAGGCCAGCGCCAGGTAGCTGGTGACGAACATCGCCAGTTCGGCCAGCGTGCGCAGGTTGTCGCTGCCTTCAAATGCCTGCCAAATGTATTCGGTGACGCTGGCGATGCTGGCCAGCAAGGCCAGCATCATGGCGCGTGCCAACGGCAGCAGCAGGGCGGCTGCGGCAATGTTGAACAGCAGCGACATTGAAATGCCGGCGCTGGCACCGGGCAGGGCATGGCTGAGCAGGGTGGCCGCCACGATGTCGATCAACACGCTGCCGAAGACGATGGACTGCAGCCAGCGTTCGTTACGCCCCCAGAGCAGCAAGGCCAGCGAGACCAGCAGGTAGCCCACCGCCACTGCCTTGGCCAGCAGCGGGCGGTGCGCTTCGCCGGCAAACGGGGTCAGCGGGCTGAACACCAGTGCCGCCAGCAGGGTGGCGATCAGGACCCGGTACAGCGCGAAGAAATACAGCTCTCGCCGTGGTATGGATTCGATGCGGTCGAGCAGGGAGGTACTGGGGCCCAAGCCGGAGCTCCTATCCAAGCGTCATCCTCCAAGTATAGGTGCGCAGGGGGCGCCAGACGATACGTGGCAGGTGCCGCACTTTCACGTGCAAGTTGCTGAAAAACCGGCGGAAAACATGCCGGATATGGCCATTTGTACAGACTTCTTTGCGCCCCGGCGTCGGCTCGGCCACAATAGTGGGCCCGCCGCAGTCCATGCCGGTGCCCCCAAGCAGGGCCCGAGGAGATGCGTGCGGTCGTTCCTATTCCCACGGTGACGCATGAATTTCCACGAGTACCAGTCAAAACAGCTGCTTGCCGAGTACGGCATCCCGGTTCCGGCCGGCAAGGTCGCGGCTACCCCGGATGAAGCCGTTGCAGTCGCCCAGTCGCTGGGCCAGGGCCCCTGGATGGTCAAGGCGCAGATCCACGCAGGCGGCCGCGGCAAGGCCGGCGGCGTCAAGTTCTGCAAGACCGTCGAAGACGTCAAGGCCGCTGCGGCCAAGATGCTCGGCACCAAGATGGCCACCTACCAGACCGCCGGCGTCGAGCTGCCGATCAACCTGGTGCTGGTGACCACCGCCGGTGAGATCGTCAAGGAGCTGTACCTGTCGGTGCTGGTCGATCGTGGCACCCGTACCATCAGCTTCATCGCCTCCTCGGAAGGCGGCATGGAGATCGAGCAGGTTGCTGCCGAGACCCCGGACAAGATCCACACCTTGAATGTGGACTTCGTCGAGGGCGTGCAGGGCTACCACGGCCGTGACATCGGCTTCAAGATGGGCCTGACTGCCAAGCAGGCCGGCCAGTTCGCCAGCATCATGGTCAACCTGTACCGCATCTTCAACGAAAAGGACCTGGCGCTGGTTGAAATCAACCCGCTGGCCATCCTGGACGACGGCAACCTGTACGCGCTGGACGGCAAGTTCAACAGCGACGACAACGCCGCGTTCCGTCACAAGGAACTGGTTGCCATGCGCGACAAGTCCCAGGAAGACGAAACCGAAGTGACCGCTTCGGAGCTGGACATCAACTACGTCACCATGGACGGCAACATCGGCTGCATGGTCAACGGCGCAGGCCTGGCCATGGCCACCATGGACGTGATCAAGCTCAACGGCGGCGA